>JAIMAE010000035.1 GCA_023512105.1 Bacillota bacterium
GAGGCCCGAGGCCGTAGGGGCAGGGAGGGGATTGGGGTTGCACGTGTTGTGGATTGGCGGGGAGACCTTGCCGGTGGAGGCGATCATGGCGGCGGTGCAGGGGCCCCTCACCTGGGAGCGAGTCCCGGCGGACGAGGCGATGGTGCGGGAGCGGATCGGCCAGGCCGACGTGGTGGTGACCAAGGTGTTCACTCCGGCGATGGGTGAGCGGGCCAGCCGCCTGCGGTTTTTACAGTGTTACACCAATGGGGTGGACGACTTAGACTGGTCGGCGATCGGCCCGGAGGTGGTGGTGGCCCGGGTTTTTGGCCACGAGGTGGCCGTCGCCGAGCATGCCCTGGCCCTGTGGCTGGCAGTGGCCAAGCGGGTGGTGAGCAATCACCGCAAGCTGGTGGCTCACGATTGGAGCGGGGGGTTTGTCGCCGGAGGACCGTTTACCTCCGAGGTCAGCGGAAGCACCGCGCTGGCGATTGGAATGGGCGCGATCGCGGAGGCGTTCGTCGGCCTCACCCAAGGCTTTGGGTTGCGCTGGCTGGCGGTGCGGCAACATCCAGAGCGAGGAGCTCCGCCGGGGGTAGAGGTAGCGGGGGTGGAGGCCTTGCCTCGGATGTGGCCCCAGGCCGACGTGATCTTGGTGGCGGCACCGCTCACCCCATCCACCCGTCACCTGATCGGCCGCGAGCTGCTCGAGCGAAGCAAGTCCGGCGCGATTTTAGTCAATGTGGCGCGGGCCGGACTGATCGACCACCAGGCGTTGTACGAGGCCCTGCGCTCGGGCAAGCTTGCCGGGGCAGGGCTGGACGTCTTTCCGCACGCGCCGCGGCGAGCCGGAGAACATCCGGCTCCCTTCGGAGCGCTACCCCTCGAGCAGCTGGAGAACGTGGTGGTCACTCCGCACGTTGCGGCCTGGACGGCGCGCACCCGAGAGCGGCGGATGCAGCAGCTGGTGGCCAACCTCTCCGCGTATGCCTGTGGGGGCACCATTCGCTACCGGGTGGCCAGACCTTCCTCGGAGGGTCAGACGAGGAGCCGAGATCATGCGTGACCTGGCGATTTTGCTGGCGTTTGCGGCGGGCGGACAGTGGGTGGCGGATCGGCTGCCCTGGTCACCGCCTGGGACGGTCTGGGGATTGGTCCTGTTGGCCGCCGCCTTGAAGGTGGGTTGGGTCCGGATGGGTTGGGTCGAGCAGGGGGCCGAATTCCTGCTCGGCTGGCTCTCCCTATTTTTTATTCCGCTGGTCGTCAACGGCATCGACGTGCTGGGGGCGATGGGCTGGCGAGCGATAGAGCTTTTAGCAATTTTGGCGGTATCGACCACCTTGGGCCTGATCGCCGCCGGTTGGGTGGCCGAAGGAGGGCTGGGGGTATCCCCAAGGCGGGCTGCGGGCGAAGGAGAGCTTGGGCATGGCCGGTGAGCTGGGCTGGGTGGCCCTGACCGTGGGACTCTACGTGCTGGCTCGCCGCGGGGAACGCGGACGGCTGCGGGGGTGGGGCTTGGTGGCCACCGCCGGGGCGCTGTGGGTGGCCTTGCGGCTGACCGGCACCCCCCCTGTCCGCTACAGTCAGGCCTTGGCGCCGGTGACCTTTCTGCTCGCTCCGGCCACCGTCGCCCTGGCCGTCCCACTGGTTCGCCACTGGCCGTTGTTGGCCGCGCGGGGGCGCCGGATGGTGGCGGCCATCGCCGTGGGCGGATTGGTCAGCTCGTTTAGCGCGGCCCTCCTGAGCGTGGGGTTGGGGCTGCCGGGCCTGTGGCGCACCTTGTTGCCGCACTCCGCCACCACCCCGATCGCGCTTCCACTGGTCGCCGCTCTGGGCGGCTCGGCGGAACTGGGGGCGGTAGCCACGGTGCTGACCGGTCTCATCGGGAGCTTGGTCGGACCGGCCGGCTTGGCCCGGCTGGGGATAAGGGATCGGGTGGCCCAAGGGGTGGCCTTGGGAACGGCTAGCTCCGGCATTGGCACCGCCCGCGCCTGGCGCGAGGCGCCGGAGATGGGGGCGGCGGCCGGACTGGCCATGGCCTTGAGCGGGGTGGCGATAGCGTTGCTGTGTCTCCCCTTTGTAAACGGCCGGGGTTGACGGGGCAGGGGTTGGACGGTTGGGCGCGGGCGTCGGGCAGCGGTTTCAGACCCGGGCCGCAGGGGGATAGGAGGATGGGGATGGATCAAACGCGTCGGGGTTGGGTGGTGTTGGGGGCCACGGCCAGCTTGCTCATGGTCTCGGCAGGGCTGCGATGGTCGATGGGCGGATTTATCCCCGCCTGGCAGCGCAGCTTCCATGTCGACCTGGCCACGGTGTCCGTGGTGGCCTCCTTGACCTTGTTGGTGTATGGCCTGGCCCAACCGTGGATCGGTCTGTTGGTTGGGCGCTGGGGCCCGCGCACGGTGATGGCGGTGGGAGCAGCGACCCTCGGCGTGGGGCTGGGGTTGTCGGCGATCGCCTCCAATCCCTGGGAGCTGATGGCTTGCTTCGGGGTTTTAGGCGGCAGCGGGTTCGCCGCCTTGGCCCAGGTCTCCGCCACGGCAGCGGTCAAGGACTGGTTTCCCGGTCGGCGAGGACTGGCCATCGGCATCTTCAATGCCGGCAATTCACTGGGAATGCTGACGATTGGACCGCTTTCGCTCCTAGGGATCTCCTACTGGGGTTGGCGCAGGACCGACCTGGTGCTCGGGCTGGGCGTATTGGCGGTGTTGGTCCCGCTGGCCTTGGGGGCGATCCGCAGTCCGGCTGCGCCCACCGGCGCCGGCGCGGTCTTGGAATCGGAGGGGGCCTACAGCGCGCGGTGGCTGGGGCGCCCGGAGTTTTGGCGGCTAGCCGGGTCGTTTTTCGTCTGCGGCTTTACCACCAACGGGTTGATGGGCCCTCACTTTGTGGGGTTTTTGGACTGGGATGGCTTCTCCTTAGGGGTGACCGCCTTAGCGATTGGGGTAATGGGCGGATCCAACGTGTTGGGAGCGCTGGCGGCCGGCTATTTCAGCGACCGGGTGCAGCGGGGACGATTGCTCTCCGCCATCTACGCCACGCGCTTGGCTACTTTGGTCCTGATGCTGGTCTTTCACAGCGCGGCCGGGATCCTGGTGCTGTCGGCGGCCTACGGCTTTCTCGACTACGCCACCGTGCCGCCCACGGCCTCACTGGCCGTCGACGCCTTTGGGCGGGAAGGGATTCGGGCTTTTTCCTGGATCTTTCTGGCGCATCAGTTAGGGGCGGCCCTCAGCAGCTGGGTCTCGGGAGTGTTGTTCGATTGGACGCACACCTATGTCACCGTCTTTTTATTTGCCGCCTCTTTCTTGGTAGGTGCGGCCGCCTTGACGTGGGGGATCCGCAGCGAAGGAGGACGCGCACTCTCGTCTCCACTGGCCCCGCGCTCTCAGCAGGCGTAGGCTGGGTGGGGAAGTAACGGGCGAAGGAGGAAGCCGGGGCGATCCGGCGCAAGGCATGGGCGCAGTGGGAATCTGGCGGTTTCGAGTGCCGTGGAGCGCGACCGACGCCGCCGGAATCGTGTTCTATCCCAATTACTTCCGTTGGTTTGACGACGCCACCCATCGGTTTTTGACGGAGCTTGGCTTTGATACCGCTATCCTTTTCCGCCAAGCCGGGCAAGGGCTTCCCCTCTTAGAAGCCACGGCGCGCTTTGCTGCTCCTTTGCGCCACGGCGACGAGGTGGAGCTCCGGACCGAGGCGGTGGAGCTTAAGGCCAAGGTGTTTCGGGTGCGCCATTCGGTCTTGCGGGACGGGCAGCTGGTGGCCGAAGGCGAGGAGCTGCGGGCATGGGTGGAATTCGTCGAGGGCAAGCCGCGGGCCGTCCCCCTGCCGGAGGCGGTGCGTCAGGCCCTGACCGGGGAGGGGGGCTAGGCTAGCCCTGGGCGGTGCGCCGCGCGGGCGGGGCCTGGGCGGCCGGGCCCCATCCCCAACGGCGGAGCAGATAGCGTCCCACCTGTTGGCCGGGCTTTTCCACCAACTGGTACCCCAGCTCTCCGGCCGCCGCCGTCACCACCAGGGCGGCGAACAGCCGCCAGGCAAAGCCCGACCAGCCTCCGGAGGCCGCCGGAGGCCAGACCAAGACCACGCGCAAGAGCAAGATCCAATGGGTGAGGTACCAAGAGTAGCTGCGCAGCCCAATGTAGCGGAGGATGGGCGAGCGGGCCAGCCAGCCTAAAAGCGGCAGGTCATGCCAAACCGCCCAGGTCAGGGCGCCGATGGGAAGAGACCACACCGTGGCGGTGGTGGAAAGCGGCCAGCGCCGGAGGGAGACGGCTGCCCACAACCCGACCACCCCCAGCACGGCCGCCCACTGCCAGCGGGGTTGGGGTGGACGGGAGCGCCACACCCAGAGCCCGGTGGCAAAGGCGGGAAGTTGGGCGAACAAGGTCCAGGTGGGATAACCCTCGGCCCAGCTGGGCCAAGGGCCACCGTGCAGGCGGTCCAATAGCCAGGGCCACCCCAGCCCCAGCGCCCCAGCGGCGACCAGCATGCCCACTTGGGTGGGCCGCGAGGTCCGGGGGGCCAGCCAGGCCATCACCCAAGGAAAGGCCAGGTAAAACGCCACCTCGACTCCGATCGACCACTCCACTCCAATCCAAGAATTTTGGGCGGCGGGGATCCAGTCAAAGGCAAAGGTCAGGTGGGCTAAGAGGTTGCTCCAGGTGAAGACGTGGTCGGTGGGAGCGGCCTGCGGATTGCCGACCCCAAACCCCCAGTAGACGGCCAACATGAGGTAATACAGCGGACCAATCCGCCACCAACGGCGCATCCAAAAGGCCCAGCGCGGCTGCTGGTCGACCGCCTGTCGGGCCTGCCAACTCAAGGCCAGAGTCAAGGCGCTGACCGCAAAGAACAACCCCACCCCGTGAGCGCCATGTTCCACGGTGTGGCGCCACCACCAACCCCACTGGGCGCGGACGATCCAGACGTGGAAGATCAACACCCCTAAGATCGCCAGTCCGCGCAGGCCATCTAGTCCCTCGTGACGTCGCGCCCGCGTTGCCCGGTCCTCCACGCGCATCCCCCCGTAGGAGGGTAACGGCCTTTATCGGGGACTGTCAACCGGGGCGGCCGACTCCGAGGGGGTCTGGTGGGGCCAAAGGGCCTTGAGGGCCGAGAGCGCGCCTACCCAGTCGGCCAACTGAGTGGGGATGATCACCGTGGTGGCCTGGCCGCGACTGGCTTCGGCCAGGGTTTCCAGGCCCCGCAGGGCCAGCACCACCTGGTCTGCCTCCGCCTGCTTTAAAATCACCATCCCCCGGGATTCGGCCTCCCGCAAGCGCAAAAGGGCCTGGGCCCGTCCTTCCGCTTCCAGGATCGCCCGGTCTCGCTCGGCTTCGGCGCGGGTTACGGTGGCGATCCGATAGCCTTCCGCCTCCAGGATCTGCGCCTGCTTCTGCGCCTCGGCCTGGGTGATCTGGGCCCGCTTGTCGCGCTCCGCCCGCATCTGCTTCTCCATGGCCTCCTTGATCTCTCGAGGCGGGTCGATCTGCTTGATCTCAATCCGGTGGACCTTGACTCCCCAGGCGTTGGTCTCCCGGTCCAGTTTCTCCTGCAGGCGGGCATTGATGAGTTCGCGGCTGGACAAGGTCTGGTCCAGGCTCATGTCGCCGATGATGGCTCTAAGAGTGGTCTGGACCAGGTTTTCAATCGCCCCCTGAAAGTTGTTCACCGCGTAGACCGCTCGTTCCGGGTCCATCACTTGGTAGTAAAGCACGTTGTCCACCGCGATGGTGACGTTGTCTTGGGTAATCACCGCCTGGGGGGGAATGGTGATAAACTGCTCGCGCAAGTCGACCCGGGCGCGGATGCGGTCGGTGAAGGGGATGATGGTGGAGAGGCCGCTCGGCAACACCCGGTGAAAGCGCCCCAGGCGCTCGACCACCGCCACTTCGGCCTGCCTGACGATCACCACTGCCCGGGTGGCCACGATCAGGACCAGAATCACTAAAGCCAAGATGCCTGCCCAGGTTTGCCAATCCATGGTGGTCAATCCTTTCTCAAAAAGGCGCAACATGCCCCTCTGCATTCGCCCGCCCGGCGGAGCCCGCCTGCGCGGCTTATTTAGGGGAGGGGCCCTGGGACTCGGCTAAGGGAGCCTGCCAGGGATGGACGACCAGTTGAATGCCTTCGACCGCCAGCACTTCGATCGGGGTGCCGGCCGCGATCACCCGTCCGTCCCAGGATTTGGCCGACCAACGGCGCCCGTCTACCTCTACCCACCCAGAAAAATCCAGGCCCTCCACGGTCTGGAGCACCACGCCCCGCTGACCTATCAGCCGGGACACCGGGTCGCGGGCCGGCGGGTTCAGGCGGCGCCAGAGCGGCGGGCGCAGTACCGCAAACCCCAAGGCCGTGGTGGAAGCGAACACCCCGAAAGCCCAGAGCGGATGGTTCGCCACCGGGGCGGCCGCGAACAGCCCCAGCGCGGCCCACAACAGATAGAGGTCGCGTCGGACCAGCTCCAGGCCCAACGCAGCCAATCCCAATGCCACCCACACCCACACCGGCATCGGCGCCACCTCAATTCGCTTCCCGATTGATTATACATCTGCCGCACGCCTGGAGGTTGTGGAGCCGCGCCCAACTCGTTCTATTGCGAATCCGGGCAACAGTTTTTAGAATGGGGAGTTGAAGTCCGTGGCGCCCAGAGGCGGCTCCGGGAGAAGGAGGCAGTGCCTATGCGATTACAGGATCGGGTGGCCATCGTCACCGGTGGCGGCAAGGGCATCGGCAAGGTGTACGCCCTGCACTTGGCCCGGGAGGGGGCAGCGGTGACGGTGGCCGACATCGACGAGGCCGGGGCCCAAGCGGTGGCGCAGGCCATCCGCGACGAAGGCGGACGGGCCCTGGCGGTGGGGGTGGACGTTAGCGATCCTGAGGCCACCAAACGGATGGCCCAGGCCACGGTGGAGGCGTTTGGCCGCATTGATATTTTAATCAACAACGCTTCGGTGATGAGCACCCTGCCCCGGCGCCCGTGGTACGAGATTCCGGTTGGGGAGTGGGACCGGGTGATGGAAGTCAACCTCAAGGGCATGTTCCTCTGTTGCCTGGCCGTGTACCCCTACATGAAGCAACAGCGGTCGGGCAAGATCATCAATATCTCCTCCAGCCGGATCTACCAGGGCAGCCCCAACCGACTGCACTACACCACCTCCAAGGCCGGGGTGGTAGGGTTTACCCGGGCGCTGGCCCGGGAGCTCGGCGACGACAACATCGCCGTCAACGCCATCAGCCCCGGGTTTACCTTGAGCGACTCCCAGATCGCGACCAGCGACCCGAGCTACGCCCAAGGCAAGGTGGATCGGCGCTGTTTTAAGCGCGACCAATATCCCGAGGACTTGGTGGGAACGGTCCTGTTCTTGGCCTCGGACGACAGCAACTTTATCACCGGTCAGCTAATCAACGTCGACGGCGGCGAATCGATGCATTGAGGGAGACGCGCCGGCGACGTCCGAACAGAGAGGAGGAGGGGGTGCGGGGACTGCAGGGGTCGCCTGCGCCTTCGCAAGACGCATGTCCGAGCAGATGACTGAGCCTCAGTGGACCACGGTCGATGGCTTGGCGACCCGCCTGTGGCGCGATGGCCAGGGGAAGCCCCTGATATGGTTGCACGGGGCCGGCGGGGCCGAGTGGTTGCCGCTGCACGCCCGCTTGGCCGCGCGCTACCAGGTGTGGCTGCCCGAACATCCTGGCTTTGGCCAGTCCGCCGAGGCGGATTGGATCGAAGGGATCGACGATTTGGTGTTTTACTACCTGGATTGGGTCCGGGAGTTTGACCTGCGCGAGGTCACCTTGGTCGGCCACTCGCTGGGCGGCTGGCTGGCGGCCGAACTGGCGGTGGTGACCCCGTCCTGGCTTCGTCGCCTGGTCTTGATCGACGCCGCCGGACTGGTGATTCCAGAGGCACCGATTGCCGACATTTTTGTGCTCAACGCCGAGGAGCGGGCCGAACTGGTCCGGTATCGGCCGGTCGGCCAAGGATCGACGGGTCTGTCGGAGACCGCCCAGGGCCGCGATGCCATGGCCGCGATTGCCCTGGACGAGGCGACTGCCCACTCGCGCAGCCGCAACGACCACATGGTGGCCCGCCTGGCCTGGAACCCCTACCTGGCCAACCCCAAGTTGATGCGGCGGCTGGGGCGGATCGGGGTTCCGACCACGGTCATTTGGGGCGTGGGGGATCGGTTGATTCCTCCCCGGCACGGCGAGGCCTATGCGCGCCAGATCCCCGGCGCCCGCTTGCACTGGGTGGAGGAAGCCGGCCACGCCCCGCATCGCGACAATGCCGACGCCGTGTTCGCAGCGATTGTGGAGGAGGCGTAAAGGGTGGAGTTTTACTTTTTTCATCTGATGCCCTGGCCCTACCTGCCGGAAGACTTTCCGCGTCGGCATTCCTCGGCTTGGGTGACGGTGGCAGGGGAACTGTACCAGCCCGAGTTGGGAGAAAAGCTGTATCATCGCTACCTCGATGAATTGGTGCGCGGGGAGGAGCTCGGGTTCGACGGGATCTGTGTCAACGAACATCACCAGACCGCCTACGGGTTGATGCCGGCACCCAACTTGATTGCCGCGATGTTGGTGCAGCGAACCCAGAAGGTGAAGATCGTGATCCTCGGCAACGCCTTGCCGTTGCGCGACCATCCAATTCGGGTGGCGGAGGAGGTGGCGATGCTGGATGTCATCTCCGGAGGACGCGTCATCTCCGGGTTTGTGCGCGGCACCGGCGCCGAATACCACTCGTTTGGCATCAACCCCACCACCTCGCGGGAGCGGATGCGGGAGGCCCATGACTTGATCATCAAGGCCTGGACGCACCCAGGACCATTTCGCTGGGAAGGCAAGTACTACTCGTTGCGCTACGTCAACCCCTGGCCCCGCCCGCTGCAAAAGCCTCATCCGCCGATTTGGCTGCCTTCCCAAGGCAGCCGGGATACCATCGAGTGGGTGGCCGAGAAGCGCTACGTCTATTGTCAGACCTACAGCTCGGTCGATTCCTTGCGCCGTGCCTTCAACGCCGTCCGCGAGGCGGCGGAGCGCTACGGCTACCAAGCCTCTCCGTATCAACTGGCCTGGGCGGTGCCCATCTACGTGGCCGAAACCGACGCGCGGGCCCATGAAGAGGCCGAGCGTCATTTGCTTTACCTCTTTCACTACCTGTCCCATCGCCCCTTGGACGTCTACTTTCCCGTGGGCTACGTCTCCGTGGAAGACCGGGTGCGGATGCTGAAGGACAAGTACGCCCGCATCGCCATGTCCTTCCGCGAGTTGGAAGACAAAGGCTATTTCCTGGTCGGCAGTCCGGCCACGGTGGTCGACCGCCTCAAGGACCTGGCCGCCGAGTTGCGCTTTGCCCGGCTGATCCCGTTTCTGCAATTTGGCTCCTTGCCCGCCGACCTGACGGCAAAGAACATGGAGCTGTTCGCCCGCGAGGTGATGCCGGCGCTACGGCCGATCTACGCCGAGGCGGCGCCGACGTCCGCCGGAAACTAAAGGGATCCGCCCTGAGGGACCCGCCTGGCCGCGGGTTCCCGGCGGCGGGCTCGAGCGTTCAAAGCACCCTCCTGGGGGATACTGACCTGCGGGAGGGAGCATGCATGAACACAGTCCGGCTCAGGCGTTGGTGGGCGATGGTGCTGGTGGGAGGCTGGATGGTGGGGTGCGCCTCCCCAGCGATGGCGGCGCCGGCGTGGCCGCCACCCCCGGCGGTCGACGCCCAAGCGGCGGTGCTGATCGACGCCCGCACCGGCGCGGTGCTATACGAAAAGCAGGCCTTTCGCCAAATGGACCCGGCCAGCCTGACCAAAATGATGACGGCGCTTTTGGTGATTCGCCACGGCGATTTAGAGCGCGAGGTCACCATCTCCGCCCAGGCCGCCCGCACCGAAGGTTCGCGACTGCGGATCGCTCCGGGAGAGCGCTACACCGTGCTCGACCTCCTGCGCGGGCTGTTGCTGCGTTCAGGCAATGATGCGGCGGTGGCGTTGGCGGAGGCCGAGGCCGGCTCGGTTCGGCGCTTTGTGGCCGAGATGAACGTGGAGGCGCAGCGCCTAGGGGCCTTCAACACCCAGTATGAGAACCCGCACGGGTTGACCGCCCCCGGCCACTTCTCCACCGCCTACGACCTTGCCTTAATCGCCCGCACGGCGCTCAATCAGCCTTTATTTCGAGAGATCGTGGCCCAACGGAGCTTGACCATCCAAGAGCGAAGTCGCGGGCGCACTCGGACCGTCCACAACACCAACCTGCTGTTGGAGGCCTTCCCCGGAGCCGACGGCATCAAGACCGGCACCACCTCGGCGGCCGGAAAGTGCCTGGCGGCCTCTGCCACCCGCAACGGCCAGCAGCTGATCGCCGTGGTGCTCAAAAGTCCTGACCGCTGGGGGGACGCCGCGCGACTGCTGGCGTGGGGTTTTGATCACTGGCAGGAGCGGCAGGTGGTGGCGGCGGGCCAGGCGTTTGGCCAGGTTGCGGTGCAAGGCGGGGTGACGCCGACCGTCACGGCGGTGGCCGCTCATTCCCTTTGGGCGGTGTACCCCAGCGACTACCCGTCTGAGGTCCATCCTTGGCTGCAGCCTGCCGTTCCCGCTCCGGTGCGGGCGGGAGCGACCTTAGGACGGGTGGTGGTGTTAAGTCCGGTCGAGCCGGCCCAATCCACCGCCCTCACCGCCAAAACCGCGGTGCCGCGCCTGGCCTGGTGGAAGCGATGGCTGGCCGGCTTTCTCGGGTTCTTCAACTATCAAGACGGGGCGGCCTAGCCGCGGTAGTCCGGCTTCCCATAGGTCATCAGCTGCTTTAAGGTCACCAGCCGGTAACCTTTGTGGGCCAGTCCGGAGAGGATTTGGGGCAGCGCCAGGTCGGTCTGCTTGCAGGTGTCGGAGGCGTGCATCAAGATGATGTCGCCGGGAAAGACCCGGTCGACCACCCGGCGCACGATGGTGGCCACCCCCGGGTTCATCCAGTCGAGCGAATCCGTCCCCCAGGTCACGGTGGTGTAACCGAGGGAGCGGGCGGCGCGGATGGACTGGGGCGAAAAGTCGCCGTTGGGCGGGCGGACAAAACGGGGGCGCTGTCCCGCCAGCTCGCTCAGCACGGCGTTGGCCCGGGCGATGTTATCGACCACGCCTTGGTACGAGAGTTGGGAGTAGTTGACGTGGGCCCAGCCGTGCGATTCGATTTCAAACCCGTCCCGCGCCATTTCCCGGACCAGGGAAGGGTTTTGCTGGGCCCAGGGGCCAGAAAGGAAGAAGGTGGCCGGGGTTCGATGCTCGCGCAGGATGGCCAGCACCTTGGGGGGCATGCGAGTGCCCCACGAGATGTCAAAGGTCAGGGCGGCCACTTTCTCCGAGGTGAGGACTTGGCGCAGGCTGTAACGGTCTTCGGGGGAAAGGGCGGCGCGCGCGGGGCGCGGCGAGGACCATAACCCCAAGAGGCCTAGGAGCAACGCCAGACCGGTTAGCAGGCCTCGACGAAACCAATCCATCATCGGTAGCCTCCTATGGCGTTTCGGCGTAACGCGCCGAACCGCTGTTTTTTGCGCCCGGGGACGGGCCGGGAGCAGGAATGCCGTCGGCCGATGGGGAATTTTTCCTCCAGCGGCCGTCGAGCGGGGGCGATCTCGGCGCCAACTCGCTCGATGGTAGGATCGCAGAGCGGTGGGAGAGTTATACCCGCGAGGAGAGGGGGAGCCCATGCCGGGGCGGTGGTTGTTGGCCTATCCCAATTTCTGGCCGATGTGGGTCGGGCAGACCCTCTCGCTCACCGGCGACGCCTTTACCGAGGTGGCCTTGGCGGTCTGGGCGTTGGAGCGCAGCCACAACTCGGCCCTGGCGGTGGGGGTGGTGCTGTTGGTGGCCGCCTTGCCCCGGGTGTTCTTGGGCTGGGCGGTGCACCTGGTGGTCGACCGCTGGCACAAGCAACGCCTGTTGTGGGCGGTGGATCTGCTGCGAGCCGGGGCGGTGGCGGTCATTCCCTGGCTTCCCAACTTCGCCGAGATGTGGGGCGTGGTCTTTGTGGTGCAAGCCTTGGGCATGCTCTACCTCCCGGCCTTAAGGGCGGTGGTCCCTGAAACCGTCGACCGCGATCGGCTGGTGGATGCCAATGCGCTCCTCACCACCAGTCAAGCCGTATCCCAAATCGCCGGCTACGCCTTGGCCGGTTGGGTGGTTCTGAACTGGGGCGCCGCTCTGGCCTTTCGCGCCGACGCCGCCAGCTATCTCCTGTGCGGGATGCTGGTGTGGTGGGTGCGGTTGCCCCAGCAGGTCTGGCGACCGGCGGTGGCGGCCCACGGGCAGAGCGGGTGGGAGAGTTGGCGAGAGGGGATGCGTTACCACCGCGACCACCCGATCGTGCTCCATCTCTTAGGGGTGTCCGCGATGGCCGGATTGGCCCTGAACGGGTTGACGGTGTTGAGTGCGGCGGCCGTGCCCCACCTGCTGCATCAATCGCCCGGCATCTACGGCTTTCTCTTAGCCGCCATGGCCGGCGGGCTTTCGGTGGGTAGCCTGGCCTTCTCTCGGTTCCACCAGCGATGGCGGTACGGTCGGTGGCTGGCCGGCGGATTTTGGTTAGGTGGTGGGCTTTGCGTGGTGTTAGGCTTTACCCACGACGCCGCCTGGGCCGGGCTATGGTATTTTGGCATGGGGATTGCCAACGCCGCTTTTCTGTTGCCGATGCGCAGCTGGATTGCCGCTATGGTACCATTAGAGATCCGAGGGCGGGTGTATGCCACTCGCTCGGTGGTGTTGGCCGCAACCGGCGCCATCTCAGCTGCTTTGGGCGGATGGCTGGCCCAGGCTCTAGGGGTGTCGGCCGGCTTGTGGATTTTCGGGCTGACGTTGGGTGCAGCAGGCTGCTATAGTTGGGGCGTACCGGCTCTGCGCTGGATGAGCGGGGTGTCGACATCCCCTGGCTAGGCGATGGTCTTGCCGCTTGGAAAGGCAGATCAGGTGGAACTTCGCTCGTTAAATCTTTTATCCCAGGTCGGTTCGGCGCAGCGGATGGCGGCTTCGATGAGGCGCTGGGCCGACGTCTTGACGTGGGCTCGGGTGGGCGCCACCCCCCTGGTGATGGGGTTGTGGCTTCAGCCGGGAGAAGGTGCACGCTGGGCCGGCACCGCGCTCTTCATTGCCGCTGGGTTGACCGACTGGTTGGATGGCCGGTTGGCTCGGCGCTCCGGTTTGTCCTCTCCGGTCGGCACCTATCTGGATCCGGTGGCCGATAAGATCCTGGTCTTGGGTGGAGCGTTGGCCCAGGTGGCTGGCCACCAACTCTCCCCGTGGTGGGCGTTTGGCATCTTGGTCCGGGAATTGGCGGTGACCGGATTGCGGGCGGTGCTGCCCCCGGGGCAGACCCTCCCCGCCAGTCAGGCCGCGAAATGGAAGACCACTTGGCAGATGGCCGCCTTGGCGGCCACCGCGGTCAGCCGCGGAGGGTGGACCTGGGGGTTGTGGGGAGTGGCGATGGTCTTGACCCTGGGCACGGGCGTCCAATACTTTGTTGCCCACGGGGCGAAGGCGGCAGCGGCTGGCAGGGCAGGTAGCCATTGACCCATCAATTATCTGTCGATTTGTGGTATACTGCAGGCAATCTTGCCGGGAAGCAGCGCCATGTCCCGGATACAATCCTGAATTCAATGACTTAAGCGAATTAGTGCGCATCTGTGACAGGCGCCAGGGCCTCAGCCGTGGCGGGAGTTGCGGAAAGGATGCTCGGGTGAAAATCTCGGTCAAGCAGGTTGCCGTAATGGTCATCACCTTTCTGGCTACGGTGTTTGTGCTGCGGGCGGCGACGTGGGTCTACACCGAATCCGCGGTCCACACCCCGCTGATTCAAACCGTCCGCGCCGTGCCCGGCGTGGCGCGCGCCACGTGGTTGGAGGGGGGTGCGGTGGAGGTGGCGTTAAAACCCTCCGCGGACCTGATGCAGACCTACGAGGCCGTGCGGTCGCGGATCCAGGCCTTTGGGCAGCCGGCCGATCCGGTGATCGACCCCGGCAACCCTTCTCCGGCCCTAACCAGCTTGGCCAACCAGCTGCGCTTTGCCATTGCTCAAGGCGAGGCGACGGGGCAGTACGTCGAAATGGATCGGACCATTTTGGCGATGGCTCGCGGCGCGGGGGTGGAGGCCAGCGTGGAATTAGGCAACACCCATCTGTTTATCACCTTGCGCCAGGGCAACCATTACCTTTTTCAGGTGCTGCCCCTAAACCTGGGGGGTGGGGGACATGGTTAAAGAAATCCTGATCGCCGCGGGGCTGGGCGTGCTCGCCTACCTGGGTTGGAGCGGAGTCGACATTTGGCCGGTGGTCATCCTGCTGGTGCTGCTGGGGGCGGTGGTGGCCGTGGGGTGGCATCAACACTGGCTGCCCCGCCCGGGACGCAAGGTGGAAGGGGCCACCCAAGGGATTACCTTTGACGACATCGGTGGGCAGGCGACGGCCAAGAATGAGCTGAAAGAGGCTTTGGAGTTTTTGCTGAAGGCGGATCAGACCGAGCGGCTAGGCATCCGGCCGCTCAAGGGCATCCTGCTCACCGGTCCCCCCGGGACGGGGAAGACGCTGTTGGCCAAAGCCGCCGCCAATTACACCGGATCTGCCTTTCTGTCTGCGTCCGGCTCGGAGTTTGTCGAGATGTACGCCGGGGTGGGGGCGCAGCGGGTGCGCCAACTGTTTGCGGACGCCCGGCGCCTGGCCCGCCGCGAAGGTCGGGGCAGCGCCATCATCTTCATCGACGAGATCGAGGTGATGGCCGGCAAGCGAGGCCAGCACCAGAGTCATCTCGAGTACGACCAGACCTTAAATCAGCTGCTGGTCGAAATGGATGGGATGAACGTCCACGACGACGTGCGGGTGCTGGTGATGGCCGCCTCCAACCGGGCCGACCTGTTAGACCAGGCGCTGTTGCGTCCGGGGCGGTTTGACCGGGTGGTGCGGGTAGACCTCCCCGACTGGGCTGGCCGTCTGCAGATTCTACAGTTGCACACCCGAAACAAGCCGCTGGCTTCCGATGTCGACCTGGCTGCGATTGCGCGGGAGACCTTCGGGTTTTCCGGAGCGCACCTGGAAAGCCTCTGCAACGAGGCGGCAATCTTGGCGTTTCGCGAGGGACGAAACCAGATCACCATGGCCGATTTGAAGAGCGCGGTCGACAAGGTGATGCTGGGGGAGAAGCTGGACCGCCAAGTGCATAAGGAAGAGCGGGAGCGGGTGGCGGTGCACGAGAGCGGCCACGCCGTGATCGCGGAGCACCTGCAGCCAGGGTCGGTGGCTTCGGTCACCATCATCCCCCGGGGAATGGCGCTGGGATTCGTCCGCCCCGCTCCCGAGCCAGACCGCTGGCTGCGGACGGTCTCGGAGCTTCGGGCCGAGATCGCGGTGCTGTTGGCCGGGTCGACGGCCGAGCGGATCCTGCTCGGGCAACCGAGCACCGGAGCAGCCAACGATTTTGAGAAGGCGTTTGACATCGCCAGGCAGATGGTGTTGGCGGGACTCTCCCCGCTGGGAGTAGTCCAGGAAGAGGCGCTCTCCCCGGAGACGCTGTATCAAGCCGTGCGTGACATCGTGGCCGCCGAGCGCGAACGCGTGGATCGATTGGTGGAAAGCTACCGAGCTGCCATCCAAGCCTTAAGCCAACGGCTGTTGGCAGAAGAGACGGTGTCCGGCGACGTGGTGCGGGCGCTATTACATCAAGTGGCCTAACCCGGCGCCCCCTGAGGCCGCCCGACTTCGGTGCGGGGCGGCCTTGACCTTTTGCGATTCAATTTCTTTTCCAGGATGTGTGTGGCATAATCGGATATACTTGGGATGACGGAGGCGTTCCTGGTGATTGCAACGGCGGCGGTGATCGCGGTTGGGGACGAGGTGCTGAATGGCGAAACCATCAACACCAATGCCGCCTACCTGGCGCGAGAGCTGAACAAACGGGGCGTGCGGATGGCCTATCACCACACCGTGGGGGACCGTCGGGAGGCGATCGCCGAGGCGGTGCGGGCGGCCATTTTGGCGGTCGACCTGGTGTTGGTGGTGGGAGGACTTGGACCCACCCACGACGATGTCACCGCCGAGGCGGTGGGGGTGGCCCTCGGTCGACCGCTGGAGTGGAGTCCCCTGGTGGACAGCTGGATCCGGGCTCGCCACGGCACCGGCCCTGGACGGGAGGCCTCGATCCGCCGCCAGTCTACCGTATTGCAAGGCGCCGACTTGCTTCGCAACCCCCGCGGCACGGCACCTGGTCAACGGGTGCAGGTGAATTCGACCTGGGTGGTGCTTTTGCCTGGGCCGCCGCGGGAGATGCAGGCCATCTTTGAGACCCACCTGGCTCCCTGGCTGGCCGAGTTCGGACAGGCGCCGGTGGTCCGCGACACCTGGGTGAGCTACGAATGGGGCGAGTCGGCGGTGGCCCATCTGATCGGCCCCTTGGTCAATGGGCAGCATCCCCAGGTCGGCCTGTACGCCAGTCCGGGCGTGGTGGAGATCCGGCTGGAGGGGCGGGGAGACCTGCCGGACCGCCGGTCGCTGGCCGTCGAACGCGCCGGCGCCTGGTTGGAAGGGCGGTTTCCGGGACGACTGGACCACCACGAGCGCACGGCGCCAAGGGCTGAATGGATCGTGACCCGCCTCAAGGCTCAAGGCTGGCGTATGGCCATCATGGAATCGCTGACCGGCGGGCTGCTGGCCGCCCGCATCGTGGACGTGCCGGGCGCGTCCGCCGTCCTGCCGATGGCGGTGGTGGCGTACCGGGATGAGGCCAAGGTGGCGATGGGGGTCCCCGAGGCGCTCCTGCAACGCGAGGGGGCGGTCAGCGCGGCGGTGGCGGCGGCCATGGCCCGCGCCATTCGCGAGCGGGCGGGGACGGAGGTGGGGGTCAGCACCACCGGGTTTGCCGGCCCGGAGGGGGGGACGGAGCGCTATCCGGTGGGTACCTATTTTGTCGGAGTCGCCGTGGGCGACGGCGTGCGGGTGCGTCGACGGCAACTCGGCGTGGAGCGTCAAGGGGTTCGCTCGGGGGCGGTCGAGCTGGCTTTGGCGCTTTTGTGGGAGACTTTAGAACATCCTTGGGCGACGAGCCCGGGAGAGGCACAAAGGAGTACTGGATGACCAATACGGAAACCACGTTTCAAAGCATGGGGCTGTCTCAGCCGGTGTTGAAGGCCTTGACTGAGATGGGCTTTGAGGAGCCGTCGCCGATTCAGGCGCGGACCATCCCCTTGATCTTGGAAGGGCGCGACCTGATCGGCCAAGCCCAGACTGGCACCGGCAAGACGGCGGCCTTTGGCGTGCCGATCGTCGAGCGACTCGACCATCGTTCCCGGCGGGTGCAGGCTTTGGTGCTGGTGCCAACGCGCGAGTTGGCGATTCAGGTCGCCGAGGAGATTACCCGGATTGGGCGGTTTGCCGGGGTGAAGGTGGTCCCCATCTACGGTGGCCAATCCTACGATCGCCAGATCCGGGCCTTGGAACATGGGGTGCAGGTGGTTATCGGGACCCCGGGGCGGGTGATCGACCACTTAAAGCGCGGAACGCTGAAGCTCGACGGGGTCAAGATGGTCATCCTCGACGAAGCCGACGAGATGTTGGATATGGGCTTCATCGACGACGTGGAGTTCATCCTGCAAAACGTTCCGGAAGACCGACAGACGCTGCTCTTCTCGGCCACCGTCCCCGAGCCGGTCGCCCGGCTGGCCCGCCGGTATCTCAAGGATCCGGAGCACATCGCCATCAACCCGGAGCGGCTGACCGTGCCGCTGACCGAACAGGTGTATTACGAGGTTCGGGAACACGAGAAGTTGGACGCCCTAAGCCGCATCCTCGACATGGAGGGGGCCGAGCGGACGATCATCTTCTGCCGCACCAAGAAGCGGGTCGACGAGTTGACGGAAGGGCTGCAAGCCCGCGGCTATTCGGCGGAGGCCATCCACGGGGATCTCAACCAGGTGCAGCGCAACCGAGTGATGAAGCGCTTTCGCGAGGGTGGGAGCGAGATTTTGGTGGCCACCGACGTGGCGGCCCGGGGATTGGACATCGAGAACGTCACCCATGTCATCAACTACGACCTGCCCCAGGACACCGAAAGCTATGTGCACCGGATCGGTCGCACCGGGCGAGCGGGGCGGAGCGGCACCGCGATCACCCTGGTCCACCCGCGGGAGTTCCGCCAGTTGCGCCAGATGGAGCGGGTGCTGCGGACTCGCTTGACCCGCCGTCCCTTGCCGACGCCGGCCGATGTGGCGGAAAAACAGCGGGAGGCTTTGAAGGCGCGGTTGGCGGAGGAGGTAGAGCGAGGGGTCCTGCCCGAATACCAGGAGCTCATCCTTTCGCTGGCTCAGTCGTACGATTCGGTGGACATCGCCGCTGCGGCGCTCCGCCTGTTGGTGGACAAGGGACGAGAGCCGCAACCGGCTCTGGACTTTGGGGAGACCGGGGCGGAGCCGGGGATGGTCCGCCTGTTTCTCAATCTAGGTCGGGCCGACCGCATCTCGCCGGCCGACGTGGTCCGCGGCCTGGCCGAAGGGGCGGGTATCTCCGGGGGCGTGATCGGGCTGATCGACATCTACGACCGCTTTACCTTTGTCGAGATGCCCCACGAGGCGGCGGCTAAGGTGTTGCGCAACCTGCCAAACATCTCGATTCGCGGCAAGGCGGTTAACATGGAGCCGGCCCGACCGCGCGCCTAAAGCCGCCTGGCTGCGGAGTCTCGGGAAAGGGGGGAGAATCGATGGAACGCGAGAAAGCACTGGACCTCGCCTTGGCGCAGATCGAAAAGCAATTTGGAAAAGGATCGATCATGCGGCTGGGGGAGGGGACGGCCGGGATGACGGTGGAGGTCATCCCGACCGGTTGTCTGCCACTGGATCTGGCCTTGGGAGTGGGAGGCCTACCCCGTGGCCGGGTGGTGGAGATCTATGGTCAGGAGTCTTCGGGAAAGACCACGGTGGCGTTGCATGCGATTGCCGAGGCGCAAAAGGCCGGCGGCATCGCCGCCTTCATTGATGCGGAACATGCCTTAGACCCCAACTATGCGCAACGCTTGGGCGTCAATCTCAAGGACCTCTTGATCTCCCAACCCGACACCGGGGAGCAGGCGCTGGAGATTGCGGAAGCCTTGGTGCGCTCCGGCGCCGTCGACATGGTGGTGGTGGATTCGGTGGCGGCCTTGGTCCCTCGAGCGGAGATCGAGGGGGAGATGGGGGACGCTCACGTTGGGTTGCAGGCCCGCTTGATGTCCCAAGCCTTGCGCAAGCTGACCGGGGCGATCGCCAAATCCCGCTCGGTGGCGGTCTTCATCAACCAGTTGCGGGAGAAGGTGGGGGTGATGTTCGGCAATCCCGAGACCACCCCAGGGGGCCGGGCGCTCAAGTTTTATGCCTCCATGCGGCTTGAGGTGCGGCGGGTGGACAGCATCAAGCAAGGCAATGAGGTGGTGGGGAGCCGCACCCGGGTCAAGGTGGTGAAAAACAAGGTGGCCCCGCCGTTCAAACAAGCGGAGTTTGACATTCTTTACGGCGAGGGCATCTCCCGAGAAGGCAGCCTGATCGATTTGGCGGCGGACCTGGGCATCGTGCAGAAGAGCGGTGCGTGGTACGCCTACGGCGACCTTCGGCTCGGCCAGGGGCGCGACAACGCCCGGGATTTCCTCAAACACAACCCCGACCTCAGTCGGGAGATTGAAAGCCGGATTCGCCAACAAGCCTTGGGGGTACCGGTGCCGAGTTTTGGGGCGGGCGAGGACGATGGGCGACCCTGAACTTTGGGAGACGGTGTTGGGCTGGTTGGCTCAGCGGCGCCTCTCGCGTGGACAGGTGTGGCAACGGTTGCGGCGCCGGCAGGTCGAGGCGGGGGTGGCGCGACGGCTGATCGAGCGCTTGGAAGCCGACGGCCTGCTCGATGACCGGGCCTACGCCCGCGACCTTGCGGAGGCCGAGGTGCGCAGGGGGCGGGGTCCAGCGCAAATCTGGGCCCGGCTGCGCCAGCGCGGGTTTGACGAGGCCACCATTCGGGAGACCTGGGCCGGACTGGAATCGACGGTGGATTGGCGCACAATTGCCGAATCGGTGGCGGCGCGGTACGATAGGAACGATGTCCGCGACCGGGAGCGCTTGGCCCGCAAATTGGATCGGATGGGTTTTCGCGCTGCCATCGTTCAGGCGGTGCTGGAGGGGCAGCGCCTGGATGAGAAATCCTGATCCGGATTTAGGGCCCCTGGGCTTTACCGGGGTCCCTGGCGCCGTCATACTATGACTATGATGACGACGGCGGGTCTGAAGATACTGGGGGAGCAGGAAGGGGTGCCTGGGGATGAACATGCCGGTGACGGGATGGGGGAACACACTCCGGGGATTGGGCGCGATGATTGCCGTGATGATGCGGTATCCGGAAATGAGCAGCGTTCAGTACCAACCGGAAGATGGAACCTTGACCATGGTGTTCATTCTTCGCCGCAGTCTGTCCGATGAGGAATGGGGGTCTTGGGCGCCTGCGACCTGCGAGTTGCTGGAGACCTATCGCCATTTGACGGGGACCCCGCCGACGGTGTTGGAACTACGCCGGACCAGCGTCGACCATTCCACCATGATTGAACTGGTGCGCGACGTGAAGACGGTCTCGGTGGAAGAGGCCGGCATGATGATCGAGATCTTGCGCGATCAGTTCGGGCCTGACCTGGTCGCGGATCCCCACGAGCTCTTAGAAGAGGAGATGATCGTGCAGGAGGAAAACATCCAGGCCAACCTGGAGGCGTTGAAGAAGGGGGCCTCGGGCCAGCTGGTGGCCTTGCGCGACGATGGTCGGGTGATGGTGTATAAAACGTAGGCAGGGATCACCCGAAGGCCGGACGTGGACAAGGCCTTCGCGGTGGGCGAGGCCGCAATCGGCCAAGACGGAGCCGAAACGGGTATGAGGATTTTGTTTGTAGGAGACGTCGTCGGTCGAGTCGGGCGGCGGATGGTCAAGACCTGGGTTCCGTATTGGCGGGAGCAGGAGGCCGTCGACCTGGTGGTGGTCAATGCCGAGAACGCGGCCGGCGGTAACGGCATCACCCATGAGGTGATGGACGAGTTGCTCAGTGCCGGAGTCGACGTGCTTACCTCCGGCAATCATATTTTTGACAAGAAAGAGGTCTTGCAGTTCATCGATGACGTGCCGGTGCTGTTGCGGCCGTTAAACCTGCCGGAAGGCACGCCGGGCCACGGCTACGTGGTGGTGTCCAAGGCGGCGGTGCCGGTCGCCGTCATCAACGTGGCCGGCCGGGCTTTCATGCCCTTCCAGTACGGCGATCCCTTCCGAGCCGTCGACCAGGTGCTGGCCCAGTTGACCAACGAGGTGCCGATCGCCTTGGTGGATTTTCACGCCGAGACCACCTCGGAGAAGGTGGCCATGGGTTACTACCTGGCTGGCCGGGTCTCGGTGGTGGTAGGTACCCACACCCACGTCCAGACCGCCGACGAACGCATTCTCAACGGCCATACCGCCTACATCTCCGACGTGGGGATGACCGGGCCCCGGGATTCGGTGATTGGCGTCAAGCCGGAACTGGTCATCCAAAAGTTGCGTACGCAACTGCCGACGCGGTTTGAGACTGCCGGCGGCCCTGGCCAATTCGCGGCGGTGGTGGCCGACATTGAGGAGCGGTCCGGCGTCGCCCGCTCGATTCGCCGCATCTTATATTACGAGTAAGACGGCGAAGGGGGGAGCGAGATGGCCCCGGGGCGAGCCGGGCAGTGGATGGTGGTGGACACCCATGTCGACAGCCTCTTGGAGGTCGTGCGACAGCGGCGACGGCTGGACGAGCGAGGTGGTCAGTGGAATTGGCCGGACGCCCAACAGGCTGGGGTGCGGCTCCAGGTTTTGGCGTGTTGGGTGGAGCCGGTCTACAAGCCCATCCAGTACTGGGAGCGGTTGACGGCGCTGCTGTGGGCGTTTTGGGATGAGGTGGAGGCCCATCCCGAGGTCACCCCGGTCCGCACCGCTGGCGACCTCGCTCAGGTGGAGGCGGGCGGGGGCGGCGGGTGGCTGTTGGCGGTCGAGGGGTTGGGCGGATTTGCCGCCAGTCTGGCCGGTTTGCGCGGGCTGCATCGGCTGGGGGTGCGGATGGCGTCGCTGACGTGGAACGAGCGCAACGAGTTGGCAGACGGAGCCGGGGAGGACCCTGGAGGAGGCGGGCTCAGCCGGGCCGGTCGGGCATACCTGGCGGAGATGGAGCGGCTGGGGATGGTGGTCGACCTCGCCCACCTGGCGGAAGCCGGCTTTTGGGACGTGCTGAACCTGGCCAGTTTCCCTCCGGTGGTCAGCCATGCCAATTGTTGGACCCTGGCCCCGCATCGCCGCAACCTCCGCGACCGCCAGATCCGGGCCTTGGCGGCCCGGGGCGGGGTGCAGGGGATCACCTTGGTCCCGGAATTTCTGGGCGGTCGGGCCGACCTGGACCGGGTGGTAGACCATATCGAACACGCGCTGGCGGTGGTGGGGGACGATCTCCACCTGGGGCTGGGCACCGACTTCGATGGGGTGGAACAGCCGGTGGAGGGACTGGAGACGGTGGCCCAGCTGCCTCGTTTGGCGGAACGCATGAGCGCGCGGGGATTGGCTGACGATACCATTGCCCGGGTGATGGGGGAAAACTTCTGGCGCTATTTTCAGCAGGCGTTGGCGCGCAGCCAGGCGCAGGCCCATCATCTGTAGCAGGGGATTGAGGAGGAGGATGGACGGATGGAGGTTCGCCTGCTTGAAGGAGACCTATGGCAGACGCCGGCAGACGTGTTGGCCTTGGGCGTCTACGAGGACGAAGGCATTGAAGGCGCGGTGGCCCGGGTCAACCAGGAGCTGGGCGGGGTGTTGGCCGAGGCGATTACCCGCCGGGAGTTTGAACCCAAACCGCTCAAGAGCTGGCATACATACACGCTAGGGCGACTGTTGGCGCGACGGGTGGTGTTGCTGGGCCTGGGCCGGCGCCACGAGTTCGACGCCACCCAGCTTCGCAAGGTAGCCGGCCGTCTGGCCCAAGAGTGTCAACAGCTGAAGGCGGAGACGGCGATTGTGGCACTGCCGGAGGGGACGGGTTCCTTGGCCGGATGGGTACAGGCGGCGACCGAAGGGTTGATCATCGGGGGTTGGCGGTTTTCCGGGTATAAGCGGGACCCCGAACCGAGGGTGGAGACCCGATTTTGGCTGGCCCTGCCGGAGGCGGCAGACCGGCGGGCGGCCGAAGAGGGAGTGCGGGTGGGGCGAATCGTCGCCGAGGCCCAGAACTTGGCCCGCGACCTCGGCTGGCGCCCCTCCAATCTGCTCTATCCGGACTTGTTGGCCAAGGAGGCGGTGCGCGTCGCCCACGCCAGTGGACTAGAAGTCGAGGTATTTGACGAGTCCCGGCTGCAGGAGCTGGGAATGGGCGGGATTTTGGCGGTCGGGCAGGGCAGCCAGTATCCGCCGCGCCTGGTGGTGCTGCGCTACCGCGGCCAGCGCCCCCAAACCTTGGCCCTGGTGGGCAAGGGCATCACCTTTGACAGCGGCGGGATCAGCCTCAAGCCGGCCCAGGGCATGGACGAAATGAAGTTCGACATGCTGGGGGCAGCCGCCGTATTAGGCGCGATGTCCGCGATTGCGGCCCTGAAGCCTCCGATCAACGTGGTGGGCTTGATGGCCTTGGCCCAGAACATGCCTTCGGGTACCGCCTACAAGCCTGGCGACGTGATCACCACCTTCTCCGGCAAGACCATCGAGATTTTGAACACCGATGCCGAAGGGCGGGTGGCCTTGGCCGATGCCGTCAGCTACGCCGCCCATTTGGGAGCCGACTGGATCGTGGAGACGTCGACCCTGACCGGGGCCGCCATTATCGCGCTCGGCCACGAGGCGGCGGCCCTGATCGCCACCGACCAACTTCTGGCCGGGGAGGTGGTGGCGGCGGCCGAGGAGGCCGGCGAGCGGGTCTGGCAGCTGCCTGCCTACCCCGAGTTCAAGGAACTCTACAAATCCCAGGTGGCCGACCTCAACAACTCCCCGGGCCGGGATGCCGGCACCATCACCGCCGGGATGATCGTCTCCGAGTTCGCCGATGGCCGCCCCTTCGCGCACCTGGATATCGCTGGACCGGCCTGGACCAAGGCGGGTCCGCTCAATGCCCAAGAGCAGGGCGCAACCGGGGTCATGGTGCGGACCTTCGTGCGTTTGACCCATCGCCTAAGCCGCGACCTGACCTAGGACAGGCCGAGCCCCCCGGGGAATCCCGGGGGGCTCTCATCCTCTCGCCCGGTGTTGCCGACCGTCGGCAAGGGGGGCGCGCCCCGCCTTGCCGCCGGGCCGGGGCCAGGTTAGATGAAATCTTCCAAGCGCACGGTGTCGTGCCCGACCGGGATGATGCGTTCAAAGTCGGCTCGCGCCTCCGGGAACGAACTGGCCGGTTTGGTGGCATCGATGACCACCTTGCTCCCGATCCGCTGCCAGCGTTCGCTGCCCGGCGGGGCCAACTCGGTGCCGGTCGGATCCATCGGGTGGATGCGCACGCCATCGACGATGCTAAAATCTTTGGCCGGATTGGTTCGGGTGTTGATCGCCCACAAGATCTCCCAGTAGTCGAAGATGTTGACGTCGGGGTCGACCACGATCACCACCTTGGGATGAAGCACCGGGGTGGTGAGCGCCGCCAATCCCACCGCCTTGGCCTCTCCGGCAAAGCGCGGCTCCATCTGGATCACCACCCCAAAGATGCCGGGAAGGACCAGGACGTTGCGAAGGTCGACCAATCCGCCTACGTTGCGGATGTGATTGTAGATGACCGCGCCCAACGGGACCTTGTGGAAGAGGCAACCCTCCATCTCGCTGCCGTTTTGCAGGTTTTTGAAGATGGCGTCACCGCGCATGGTGACCCGCTCGACCACCACCCGCGGATTGTGCCCGGTGCCAGAGATATAGTAATCCTGGAACTCGCTGAACGGCCCTTCGGGATACCGCTCGTGGGGCGGGATGTATCCCTCAAGGATGATTTCCGCATCCGCGGGGACGTAGATGTCGTTGGTCTCTGACTTGACCATCTCCACCGGCTCTCCGAAGAGCGCCCCCGCAATCTCCATCTCGTCCATCCCAAACGGTCCGGTGGTGGCGGCCGCCATGTAGTAGAACGGATGGTGACCGATCATGATCGAGACCGGCATCGCCTGATTGCGCGCCTCGTACTTGGAATAGATGGTGCGAGTGTGGCGGGGCACCATCAGGATCCCGGTCTGTCTGGGACCTTGAATCTGCAACCGGTGAAAGGCGACGTTTTGTCGCCCGGTGTCAGGATCCTTGACGAAGACCAGGCCGGAGCCGATCACCGGGCCTCCGTCGCGAATGCCGGCGCGGTGAACCGGCCAGGTGGTCAGGTCGATCGCCTCGGGCGGCAAGACCACCTCCTTGACCGGTCCCGACGCTACCGCCCGCCAGGGGATGCGCTCTTGCATCTTGGCGGCAAAATAGGGGACGACTTCTTGTTTAGGGCGGCCGAAGGCCAGCCCCACGTGGTCGAGGTTGGCCGGCGCGTTGCCCACCGCGCGCCAATTCGGGCTTCCGGTCAACTGATGAAAGAACAGCGCCTTATCCCGGGATTGATACAACAGCGCCCCCATCTGGGTTTTGGGGTCGACCGGCTTGTGAATATGTAAGAGCTGTCCGGCTTGTTCCAAACTGGCGATCCAGGTGCGAAAGTCGCCTCGCATGACCATGCCTCCTATCACACGGGTTTAAGGTCTATCAGATGGTCCCGGGGGCCCGCTGGAGGGGCGGAACGCCGCCTTGCGGTTCCGGTGGAGCCATCGCCGGCGGTCCCTCCGCCTGCCCAGGCCGTAACCCCGTCCCATCCGGCGTCTCCCCGATGGGTCTACTCCGTCGCTGCACCGGGGTCGGCGCCACCACGACGCGGCCTGGTACGGTTGTACTGCGCGGGGCCGGAAAAGGCAAGGGCAGAACGCCTCGGTCGCCTCCTCCGTTGGGACTAGTCCTTTGCGGCCTTCCCACGACTGAATGGTGTCGCGCCCGGCATACCTAGGTAGGAGGAGGCCGCATGCGGGAGGCGGTCGAGATGGGAGCGGCGATGGTGTTGTTGGTGGCGGTTTGGCTGGGCTT
>JAIMAE010000226.1 GCA_023512105.1 Bacillota bacterium
CGCCGCATTGGTCACTCCGTGCCCCGAGACCAGCGGCTAGCCCAAAATTCGCCCAATCCTTTCCGTAACTTCCGTCACCGAGAATCCAAGCTGCCGCATCACCGACAAGGTTTGTCCACGCCCGGCCTGCGGGTTCTGGCGGTTGACTTGGGAATGAGGCGGAAAAGCCTCGGTGGGGACCGTATCACATCCTACCGGTTTCATCCCACCGTCGGCTCGCCTTACGGGCGCCCTTTCCGGGGGAAGGCCAGGGTTACGCTTCTAGAGAAGGCGCTCCACCGAGAGGTTAACCAACGCATATGCGTGGCTGGACTAGGCCCCCGCCGGGCTGAGGGCCTGCGAACAGAAGCAGGCTGACCGCCCCATCAGGCGGTCCAAGGCCTTGCTATGTGCAACCAACTCCTTTCTTAAGCCTTCGTTCGACGTTAGAGAGGCCTCAGCCGCTCCTCACGATTGCCCCGGAAGATAGGCGTTGGTGTAGTCGTGACTCGCTGGTCCCACCTGGGCAGGGGTCAGCTCTCCGTTTTGAGCCAGAATCTGGGCCATGTTGTCCCAGGAATCTTGGGTAGACAGACCGTTGGGAGCAAAGTTGTATTGCGACCACGTGGCCTGCAGCACGGCCTTAGGAAACTTGAAGAGCGGGGCCACCAGGGCCAGTGCTTGACTTGGGTGTTGCAAGATGTAGTTGTTGGCCTCGGCCACCGAGGCAGCCACCGCCCGGGTGATCTGCGGATGGCTCTGGGCGTATTTTTGTTCGGCGATTAGACAGCCGAAGGCCGCGTCCTTGAGTTTGGGAAAATCCGACCACTGGGCGGCGATCACCCCGTGTTCGGTATTCTCGGCGATGAGGGCGTCGGAAGGGTTTAGGATCGCGGCGTCGATGGCGTGTCGGGTCATCGCGGCCACGTTGGAGGCAGGCGACCCCAACCCCACCTCGTGATAGTCTACGTTGGGCTTCAGTCCCGCCTGGGAGAGCATGTAGCGGACGGCGAAATCAGTGAGAGAACCCGGGGCGGTAATCCCAATCTTCGCTCCCTTAAGCGCCTTCAACTTATCCGACGTGCTGCTTTGAGATGTGACGCCGTGGGCTTGAGCCCAGCTCCCATTCATCACCAAGTCTAGGAAAATGGCGTTGTTAATCGCGGTCACACACGTGAGGTCGTTTCCCTTGGTGTCTGCCACCATCACATCGCTGGCCACGCCGGCGTCAAACTGCGCACTGCCCCCAATCAAGGCCGCCGCCGCGGTGCTGCCGCCTTGTTGGGGCGCGATGGTTACCGTCAGGCCGTGCTGTTTGAAGTACCCAAGCTTGTCAGCTAAAAACACCGGGGCATAGGGGGGCGCGTAGGTGGCCATAAGGATGGTGACGTGGCCCAGGGAAGGCACGGCGGCACTCGCCTTCGAGCTGGAAGGCGATGGTTTGGCGGTCTGGGAGACCGTCGAGCCACAGGCGGTCAAGCCCACCACCGCTGCCAAGGCCATGGAAGACCATGCGGTCAGTTTCATACGGCTTCTTCTTCCTCTCACTTCACAATTTCGTGACCATTTTGGGAGCAATTATACCAAACCCGACCGTCGCCCATTACGAAGTCCTACGAGCCGGTCTCGCCGCGTCGCTTTCGAAAGCTTGGTAAGAGATTACGGTGGGAAGGTCAGCCGAAATCGCCTGTGGACCATTGGAACACTAGGAAGACGTCGCCCCCGTTTTGGGGCCAGCTAAAGTGGCGTGCCGAGAAATGGTCAATCTAGATGCCGGCGGCGTGATCGGTTACCAAGTGGCAGTGGGGGAAATATCGACGGTAGGTAAGGACGTTGCCATTCAGAAACCACTGCGGGGATAAACTGGAAACTCCTCCCACGAAATTACGGGGGACATCGACTTTGCTTTGCAAAGCTACTCAAACGTCGCAGACCTCGGCCGTAGCAGAATTAATCCCGCACGACATGAGAAAAGACGGCGGTAGCTACTCATTATTTCACAATGCCATTGGTATTGAAGCAAATACGCAGGAAAACCTAGTTGACAGATACGATACATGGTGGTGGAATACATTACGAAAGCAAGAGTAAGCTTATGCTTGCAAGAGCAAAGCACACACCACCCGTTGGTGGCGGGTGGTGTGCGGATACCGAGTCTGCGACCGATTATAGCGTGCCGATGCTACCACGTAATCCGCCGGGCTATACTCCCGAGCGGGTTAATTTTTTGCGCGACCCAATAGCCACCGTCCTAATATTGCAATTAGGGCTATGGCCACCGGAATCGCCATATGAATAGTCATCGCATCACCTCCTTCCGGTCCGGCTCGCGTACCTACGCGGCCGGCGCAGACCCGGTACCCCGGAAGGAGGTCGGTCGAGGTTTCTGCAACCTATCAGAAAGTAATTATATCGTCCTTGGAATAGGTGGACAACTAGAAACCGGCTCTCCTAAATGACTGAGGGCTCGCGGTCCGTGGCAGGAAGCCCAGGAATGCCGGTCCCGATTGCGAAACCCATAGGTGACACGTTTGAGCTGCTTAACCTGGTGGTTTAGACCCTCAAGAAGGCCATTGGTCCACCGCCGGACCTGACTCCAGTTCTCGAGGGTTTAGGAGGTGCCACGCCGCAGGGGTTGGTCCAAACCGTGCCTCTCGCATGGTCCCAGATCCCGGCATTACACAACCAGCGGTACAAGGCGCGGCGGGTCTCCTTCGGGGGCTGGGTCGTCAAGAGCTCCCGCAGGTCTTCTTTGAGCGGATACACTTGGCCCAACGCCGGCCACCGCTCCGCGATAACCCTAACTGGGTCTGTCGCCGGGCGGGGAGTCGTTGCCGCCCGGCGACCCGCGGCCAGCGGGAGTGGGTCCGGCTTTCCGCCGGTTCTCAGCCAAGCACCGATTGGCATCCTGGATGGGCGGAAAGAGGTCGGCGGGCACCTGGCCATTCGGGTATGCGCGTGGCACGACCCGGCAAAAGGCCGCTTGAGATCCCCGTCACTGCCAGTAAATCCGGACGAGCACGGCCGCTAGAGTCTGGGCGAACCAGGCCTCCAGGGACCGGAGCCGATCGTCGCCCAAGATCGCGAGTCGGCAGATCCACTAGGGGCCGGACGACTACCGGAGGTTCCGCCCAACGTTGATTGGCGCGCAATTCCAATCGTGCCCGGCATCACCTTCACCATGGGGGGATTAGCGGTCAATTCCCACTGTACCGGGATCGACGTCAATGGCGTACCTTTCCCCGGGCTGTACGCCGCAGGAAGTGCATGCGGCGGCATCCACGGGGGGATTGGGCACCGCGGCAATTCCCGGCTT
Source organism: Bacillota bacterium (assembly GCA_023512105.1). GTDB lineage: Bacteria > Bacillota > Sulfobacillia > Sulfobacillales > Sulfobacillaceae > JAIMAE01. Next base: position 3,296 of record JAIMAE010000226.1, read on the forward strand.
GAAGGTCGGAGAGATTGCGTGACGCCCGTCCCCGCCACGCCCGACCAGCATTCGTTCATAGAGGATTTTGGTTTCGGGCCGGGGTGTCTGGTGCGGGTGTACCGTAAAAAATGTCGTGTACCCAGTCGAACACCACATCTAGTCCGTTAGGATATAAGTCCACTTGGCAATGCTGCTCCCCAGGTTCCCCTGGGGGAAAGACAATAAGATCGGCCCGTGGAGACCCCGTGGC
>JAIMAE010000227.1 GCA_023512105.1 Bacillota bacterium
CGCAACTCGTCGTAGTGGTAGAGCAGATTGGACTTCCCGGCCAGTTCCGAGACCAGCACCCTGCGTTCCTGTCCCACCGACTCGGGAGGCACGTGCTCGTAGGCTTCCGGATGCTTGCGCACTGCCCCCACGTGCACCCCGGCCTTATGGGTAAAGGCGTTTTCCCCCACGTAGGGGGCGCCGGCGTCCGGCGCCAAGTTGGCGATCTCGGCCACCGTGCGGGCCAATCGGGTCAGCTCCCGCAGCCGGTCCATCCGTCCGGCCTCCAGCCCCATCTTGAAGGCTAAATTAGGCCAAATGGTGCATAAGTTGGCGTTTCCACAGCGCTCCCCGTAGCCGTTGATGGTGCCTTGGACCATGGTGGCTCCGGCGTCTACCGCCGCCAACGAATTGGCGACGGCCAGGCCGGCGTCGTCGTGGGCATGAATTCCCACCGGAACCGCGGTGGCTGTCCGGACCCGTTCCACCTGGCTGGCCACCCAACGCGGCAGACTTCCGCCGTTGGTGTCGCAGAGGACCACCCAACGGGCGCCGGCCCGGGCGGCCACCTCAACTACCGCCAAGGCGTAAGCGGCATCGACCCGGGCCCCGTCGAAAAAGTGCTCGGCGTCGAAGATCACTTCCAAGCCGTGGTCGGCCAGGTAGCGCACCGATTCCTCCACCAAGGCCAAGTTTTCGTCTGGAGAGATCTCCAAGATCTCGCGCACCTGAAAGAGCGAGGCCTTGCCAAACAAGGTGGCTACCGACACCCCGGATTCGAGAATCGCGTTGAGGCTGGGGTCGGTCTCCACCGTGGTATCCTTGCGCCGCGTGCTGCCGAAGGCAGCCACCCGGGCGTGGCCCAGCCGGCCTGGGATGGCCTGGAAGAAGGCGGTGTCCTTGGGGTTAGAGGCCGGCCAGCCCCCTTCCACGTAGTCGATGCCATATTCGTCGAGCAGCTGGGCGATCTGAAGCTTGTCCTGCAGGGACAGGCTGATCCCGGCGCGTTGGGTTCCATCGCGCAAGGTGGTGTCGTAGAGCACGATGCGGGACATGACGCGGGCCTCCTCTTCTCCTGTTGCCTTCAGTGTAACGGTCGAAACTAGCCCTGGCAATCCCGCGGCCCAAGCCGCGGCGGCTTGAGAGGGCCTTGCGCGGCGCCCTCCCGGCCCGGGGCGGGGGTCTCCAGCAGGGGAAGAGAAGGCGATCCGGCTGGGATCGTTCCCCTCCCCTTGCCAACCGCCTCCGGCTGGTCTACGCTCGAAAAGTGTCCCGGGGGCGACGGCTGACCGCAGGGTCGCCTTGGTCCTCGAGCGCCATTTCCTCGGCCGCCGACGCCAGGTGAGGCCGAGAGTCTCGGGAGGAGCATCCATGCAAGAAGCAGTTCGCGCCCACCTGATCGCCCAGGCCCACACCTTGCTGCAGATTTTGGAAGACATCGGGCGCTTTGGGGAAGACGCCTATTCGGTGGCGGACCCGAATGAAACCTACGGGGATTTGTTGCGCCACATCCTCCACGCGATGCAGGAGACCCTGGAGCGCGGGGAGCGGGAAGTAGGTTAGCGCTCAAAGCGGCGCACGGCGCGGGAAAAGTCTTGGGCGTCGACAAAATAGGGAGCGTCGTCGCCCACCGGGCCGATCACGGCGCCCACCGACGATTTGGCCTGGCGGACGGCATTGGGATAGAGGGAGGAGACTTGGTCGGCCAAGCTCATGACCTCCTGTTCCAGCGCGGAAGGGTCGCACAGCCGGTTGGCGGCCCCTATCTGCAGGGCCTCCTCTCCGGTCAAGATGCGACCGGTGAACAAGAGTTCTTTGGCCGCACTCGGCCCCATGGCCTGGACCAACCGCCAAGCAAAGGTGCGACTGAGCATGATCCCCAACTTGGCCACCGGCATGCCCAGTTTGGCGGTGGTGCTCACCCACCGTAGGTCGCAGGCCAAGGCCAACTCGAATCCCCCGCCCAGGCAATACCCCTGAACGGCCGCCACCACCGGCACCGGCAGGCTTTCGACGGCCGCAATCGCCTCCTCCATCTCCCGAAAGGCCTGATTGACCGCGGCCACCGGCTGACCGGCGAGCTCGCTCAGGTCATACCCAGAGGTAAAATCGTCCCCCACGCCTTGGACCACCACCACCCGCAAGTCCGGATCCTGGGAAAGGCGTCGGGCGGCCTCCCGCAGTTCTTCCCACATCGACCGGCCCAGGCAATTGCGGTAGACCGGATTGTCGATCCAGATTCTGGCCCAGCCGTCTTGGCGCTCCACCCATACCCGTCCCATCTCCGAACACCACTCCTTTCCCCGGCGGCCCCGCGCGACCGTCCGACCCCTATGGTATGGTATAATCCTCCTCGAGAAAAGAGTGCGGGCATCCACGGAGGTGGCAGGATTGAGCGAAGCCGTCGAAACTTTGGAAGGGTGGTGGGTGCTGCACGACTTCCGCCGCGTCGACTGGCCCCGGTGGCATGCCGCCTCCGCCGCCCAGCGGGCGGCCTTGCTGTCAGGGTGGCAAACCCTCTGTCGGGAGCTGTCCGGCGGTCCGCTCGAGCAAGCCGGCGACTCGGCGGTGTACACGGTGTTGGGGCACAAGGCGGACCTGTTGTTTTTGCACTTTCGTCCCCGTCTCGAGGACCTGCTGGCCGCGCAGATGGCCGTCAACCTGGATCCCGGCCGTCCGTTTTTGGTCCCGGCCACCTCCTACGTGTCAGTGATTGAACTCAGCGGGTATTTGGCCAAGCCGGGAACGGGTCCGCTGCCTCCTGAAGTGCAACGGCGACTGTACCCCGCGATTCCCCCCCACCGGTACGTCTGCTTCTACCCGATGAACAAGCGGCGGCAGGGGGCCGACAACTGGTACATGTTAAGCCGCGAGGAACGGGCTCGCCTGATGGCCGGCCACGGTCAGATCGGGCGGCGGTACGCCGGGCAGGTGGTGCAGATCATCACCGGATCTCAGGGGCTGGACGACTGGGAATGGGGCGTCACCTTGTTTGCCGACGACCCCTTGGTGTTCAAAAAGCTGGTCTACGAAATGCGGTTTGACGAGACCAGCGCCCGCTACGCCGAATTTGGCAGCTTTTTGGTGGGAACGCGCCTGGAGCCGGACGATTGGCCTCGGTGGCTCAACACCGCGACAGGGGACGGTTAACACCAGGCCAGCAACACCACGATCCAGTACCCTAAGGAGATTATGGCTTGAGCGACTGCTTCCGGAAGCGAGGGCAGGCGCAGCCAGACCGCAGGTGTCCACCGACGAAGGTCCTCGGCGGCGACGTGGCCCACCAACTTGAAATTCAGCACCGGGCCGGCGGAGGAGCCGCTTTCGATAAAGGACTGGCCATGCCAATGCAGGACCCAGGTGTGGGTATGCCAAAACCATGCCCACAGCGCCACCCAAGCCACGGCTACGGTCAATCGCGTCCGCCAGGGTCCGACCATGATCTGCCTCCGAGGCTCAGCATGCCCCGACCTGGAGATCCCAAAACCTGTACATCCCCAATCTGAGAAAGAGGTGTCGCGTGCCCTCC
>JAIMAE010000036.1 GCA_023512105.1 Bacillota bacterium
ATTCCTCGATAGCTCAATTGGTAGAGCACCCGGCTGTTAACCGGGTGGTTGCAGGTTCGAGTCCTGCTCGAGGAGCCATTTTTATTGGGCCCATAGCTCAGCGGTAGAGCTGCCGGCTCATAACCGGTTGGTCGGAGGTTCGAATCCTTCTGGGCCCACCAAGTGGCGGTCCAAGAGGGCGCGTAGCTCAGTGGTAGAGCGCTTGACTCACATTCAAGAGGTCACAGGTTCGATCCCTGTCGTGCCCACCATCCCATCTTCCCTCCCCTGTCGTGGCGGTGACTTCATCCCGATCCCTCCAGACATCGACACCTGCGTACAATTCGCTCGCGTGCGACGGCAAAATGCTTTACAGCGAGAAACGTGGTTTGCTATGATACTTTCAGTGCTCGATGAACGGGAAGAGCCGTAGCACCCCTACTCCAGAGAGCCGGAGGTGGGTGGAAACCGGCAGGGGTTACGGCCCGATTCCGCCCGGGAGGGTATCGGCGAGGAGTCGATCGCGTTCCCGGCGTTATGGGCAGGAAGTGGGTGGATTTTCGTTCACCAAATAGGGTGGCACCGCGGGTGTAATCTCGTCCCTAAGCGTTTAGGGGCGTATTTTTATTTCGGGTCATTGGTCAAACTTTCTTACTATCGACCTGTCGACCCGGTTCCCGGGTTCCGCCGGCCCGTTCGAGTACGTCGACGTCCGTGTGCAACCGAGTCGGAACCGGACACCATGAGCTAGAGATATGGAGGAATCGTCACGATGTTTCCCCCGGACATACTGCTCCCGGGCCCCACACCGGTACCTTACACGATAGAGCAGGCCATGCTCACTCCGATGTCGGACCACCGGGGCGGCGCTTTCCAACCGATTCACGACGCCGTCTACGAAAAGTTGCGCACCTTGTTCCAGCTGCCGGCTGATGGCGCCGCCGCCGTGGTTCCGTCTAGCGGCACCGGAATGCTGGAGGCGGCCGTCCAAAACTTTTTTGGGCCTGGCGACCGCGTATTGGCGGTGGTAACCGGGGGTTTCGGAGAACGTTTTGCCGAAGCTGCGTCGGCGATGGGACTTGCAGTCGACAGACTCAGCACCGACTGGGGGCAGGCCTTTGCGGTGGAGGCAGTCCTAGAACGTTGCCGCACCACCTCCTACCGGGGCATCTTGGTCACCCACAACGAGACCTCCACCGGGGTGACCAACCCGGTCGAGGCCTTGGCGGACGCCCTAGGGACCGAGGAGACGCGACCGTTGCTGATAGTAGACAGCATCAGCGGCGTCCCCTCCATCCCTCTCAGCATGGCCCCAGGAAACATCGACGTGCTGATTGCCGCCTCCCAAAAAGGGTTCATGTGCCCACCAGGACTCGGCATCCTGTTGGCCAACGGGCGGGCCTTGGCCGCGCGTCCACACCAACGCCAGGGGCGCTTCTACTTTGACTTGGCCCCCTACTTTGAACGTCAACTGCCATATACTCCTGCGGTCTCCCTCTGGTATGGGCTCAATCAGGCATTGGACTTGCTTCTCGCCGAGGGCGAGCAGGCGCGCCTCGCCCGCCACCGTCTGTTGGCCGCGATGACGCGCCGGTTTGGGGAAGCGGCCGGATTTCCGCCTCTGGTGGAAGAACGTTTCGCGTCTTGTACCGTCACCGCCTTGGGCCTCCCGGAAGGCATGACGCCCCAAGCGCTGCGTTCGGCCCTGGCGGCGCGCGGCCTGCAAATTGCGGGCGGGATGGGACCATGGGCGCAGCGGTGCATACGGATTGGACACGTGGGCGCCGTCACTCCCCAGGCACTGTTTGGCGGACTTGGGATTTTGGCCCAATTGGCACCGCATCCCGAAGCCGGCTTGTTGGCCGCCTGGGAAGCCTGGAGACAGCACGAGCGGCCGTGACCGCCAAAGGCCGCGAACCAGCCACCGCCGTCAGGGTTGGATGGCGTGGTGCAACGGTTGGACATTTTTAAGGAGGACTGGGGCGATGAAACCGAAGATATTGGTCACCGAGGCACTGGGGCCAGAAGGTCTAGCCTACCTGGCGGAGCATGCTGAGGTCGACGCGTACGACCTTTTGCCTCCTGAACTGCTCCCGGAGATGATTGGCAACTACGATGCCGTGATCATCCGAAGCGCCCACCGCATCACCCGGGAGTTAATCGTGGGGCGGCCGCGGCTCAAGGTGGTGGCGCGGGCCGGGGCAGGCGTGGACAACGTCGACCTCGATGCCTGCACCGAACTGGGAATAGCCGTGATCAACGCGCCTGGGGCCAACGCGATTGCGGCGGCCGAGCACGCCTTTGCCCTCCTGATGGCGGTGATGCGAAACATCCGCCTGGGAGATATCCACGTGCGCGAAGGCGGGTGGAATCGCCAAGCCTTTTTAGGCGAAGAACTTCACGGCCGTCGCTTGGGCATCATCGGCCTGGGGCGGGTTGGACGACAGGTGGCTCGGATCGCCCACGGCTTCCGGATGACGGTGGGTGCATACGACCCCTACATCAGCCCCGAAATTTTCGAAGCCCATGGGGCCAAGCAATACCGAGACCTCGAGTCGTTGCTCAAGGACAGCGAGATCCTGACCATTCACACCCCGAAGTCAGGGCCCCATCTCGATGAGCGGCTGTTGCGGCTCTTGCCCAAGGGGGCCTACGTGGTCAACGCCGCCCGCGGCGGCCTGATGGACGAGGAGGCCTTGGCCAAACTGCTGGAAGAGGGTCACTTGGCCGGGGTGGCCTTAGACGTCTTTGTCCACGAGCCGCCTTCGCTAGACTCCCCCCTCTTCCGGCAAAAGCGGGTGGTCGTCACCCCCCACTTGGGCGGCTCGACCTTCGAGGCCTTGGCCAACGTCGGCGTGATGACCGCCAAAGGGGTCATCGAGACCTTAAACGGGATTACGCCGCCCAACCTGGTCAACGTGCCCATTCCTCCACTGGAGGTGCCTGAACTCCACGCGCTCGACACGCTCTGCCAGACCTTGGGACGGCTGTTCAGCGAACTGCATCCGACGGTCAACCACCGGCTGGTGCTCACCGCAGGCAAGCTCATCCCCAAGGAGGCCATTCCCTGGCTGCGGCAAAGCCTCATCGCCAGCCTCCTCCAAGGGCGGTTGGACGAGCGGGTCAACACCGTCAACGCGCTGATCAAGGCGGAACAGCAAGGGTTGACGCTGATGGTCAACGAAGACCCCAAGGCCGCCGAGCGCACGGCGCTGAGCCTGATGTGGGAGGGCCATCCGGAGACCCTGATTGAAATGGAGTGGGCAGACGACGCCGTCCACCTGCGCCGGCTGGACAATGTCGCCTTTGACCTGGTCTGGCCGGAGGTGGCCCTAATCACCCGTCATCGGGACACCCCGGGCATCGTTGGCCACGTGGGAACGTTGTTGGGAGAGTTTCACGTCAACATCGGCAACCTGCATCTCGGCCGACGCGCACTGGGCGAGGAGGCATTGATGGTGATGACGCTCGACGACCGCCCCCCGGCCGGGTTGATGGAGGCGTTGGTCAAGATCCCGGGGATGATTGCCGCCTACCTGTTGGCCTAGAAGCGTCCTGCCTTCATGCCAGGGCGTGGCCATGCTATCCTGAGAACAGGCAGTTCTTGCCGGCCCCGCCCTTGTGGCAGGATCCCTCGGCAAAGACGGCGAATATTGTGGTGGGTAGAGCAGGAGTAGAGAGGGAGGCCCGACATGGTCGGCATCATTGAGCGCTATCGGCACCTGTGGCAACTAGGCGATGTGCAGGAGGTCGTCACCCTGGGAGAAGGGCGCACCCCGCTCATCCCGGTGCGCCCGCCATGGCCTCAAGGCCGCGGACCGACCGTGTGGGGCAAACTCGAAGGATGTAATCCGACCGGCTCCTTCAAGGACCGGGGAATGACGGTGGCCATGACCATGGCCCGGGCGGCGGGCAAGCGGGTGGCCTTGTGCGCCTCCACCGGAAACACCGCGGCCTCCGCTGCGGCTTACGCCGCGCGGGCCGGCATGCGCGCGGTGGTGGTTATCCCGGGCGGGAAGGTGGCTCCCGGCAAGCTCCTCCAGGTCCAGGCGCACGGCGCCCTCTTGCTGGAGGTGGAGGGGGCCTTTGACGTGGCCTTGGCCGCTCTGCGGCGGGCCATGGAATCCCAACCGGACTGGGAGCTGGTCAATTCCGTCAACCCCTGGCGCATTCTCGGACAGGAGTCGGCGGCCTACGAAATCGTAGAGGACCTTGGACGGGCGCCTGACCTCTTGGTGATTCCGGTGGGCAACGCCGGCAACATCACCGCCTACCATCGCGGCTTCCGCCGTCTGGGGGTCAAGCCTCCCCGCTTCATCGGCGGGCAAGCCGAGGGCGCGGCAAGCATGGTGGAAGGGCGCGACATCGAGCACCCTGAAACCGTGGCCTCGGCCATCCGGATCGGCAAGCCGGTCAGTCGCCAGTTTGCTCAAGAGGCCGTCCGCGAGACCCACGGCGCCTTCGTGGCCGTATCCGACCGGGAAATCCTGGAGGCCCAGGCCGCCCTGGCTCACCAAGGCATCTTCGTCGAGCCGGCCTCTGCCACGCCCTATGCCGTCCTTGGCAAACTCTGGCGGCAGGGGGAACTCCCCATGGACTCCAACCTGGTCGTGACCTTGATATTTACTGGCCACGGGCTTAAGGACAGCGACACCGCCCTGCGCAACTTCCTGCCTCGCCGGGCGCATTGGGATGGCGTGCCGTCCACGCTGGCGGCTTTGGTGCAAGGCGAGGTGGAACATGTATAGCGTCAAGGTCCCGGCCACCTCCGCCAACTTGGGACCGGGATACGATACCTTGGGACTTGCCCTCAACTTATGGCTTACCGTGGAATGGCGAGCCAGCGCGGTGGCTTCGGTGGAGGTGCGCGGCGAAGGAGAAGACGTTCTGCCGCACGATGAGAGCAACTTCATCTACCGGTTGACTGCGGAGACGTATCGCGAGTTGACCGGAAGCGAGTTGCCGCCCGGCCATATGCTGATCGACAACGCCATCCCAGTCGCGCGCGGCCTGGGTTCAAGTGCCGCGGCGGCAGTGGCGGCGATCAAGTTGGCATACGCGATCGCCAAGCGCCCGTTGTCGGTGGAAGAATGCTTCCGACGCGCCACCGCGGTCGAGCACCACATGGACAACGCCGCCCCGGCCATCGTGGGCGGAGCCACCCTGGTCTTCAGCGATGGGCCCGAGTTGCACTTTTATCGCTTCAATCCCCCGCCGTTTCCGATGATCCTAGCCATCCCTGACTATCTGGTCCCGACCGACGTGGCCCGCCGGATTCTGCCCCCGATGGTCCCCCGCCAAGACGCGGTCTTCAACGCCCAACGGGTCGGGCTTTGGGTCTACGCCCTGGCCACCCAGGACTGGGAGGTCTTGCGCTGGGCCAGCCAAGACCGGTTGCATCAGGAAGCCCGCAGCCCCTTGCTTCCCGGCTTCGTGCAGGTGATGACCCAGGCGCGAGAACACGGAGCCCTGCTGGCCGCCCTGTCTGGCTCGGGCTCGACGGTTCTGGCGATGGCGGCCCCGGGGTTGGAGGACGAGGTGGCGCGGGTGATGCAGGAAACCTTCGCCTCCTACGGAGTCAAAGCGCGCATCGTGATCACCGAGGCGGCGCGCCAGGGCGCGTTCGAATCGGCGCCGGTCTCCTGTTAACCAACGCAATCGCGGTGTACCCTCCGCGGGGACTGTCCGCCACCCGTGCGACCCGAAGACCCGCCCCGGCGGCAATCTGGCACAACGCACCGATGGTATAGGGGCGGCCTTGCGGGGCGTGGACGGCTACGTTCAAGGCAAACCATTCGCTCTTAGGATGGCGGGTCCGAAAGTAGCCCACCAGCCAAAGGCGCCCACCCCCATAAAGGCGCGAGCCGAGGCCCGCCAAGAGGTAGCGCACCACCGACGGTGGATGGTTTTCGCAAAACCGCACCAGCGCAATGCCATGATACCGGCCCGGGGGGAGGGATCGGGTGACGTCGCCACCCCACAGACGGACCGAGGCAGGAAGTCGCCGGCGGCGAAGCCAGGCGATCACCGGAGGGCGATCGGCCAGCGTGACCCCGGCTCCCCGACCCGCCAGGCGCCGGGCCAGCGCTCCGTTGCCACCTCCGACGTCCAGCCACTGCTCCTTGGGCCGAGGACGAAAACAGCGCGTCAACCAAGCCATCAGCTCATCGGCCTCGCGGGCCGCCCGTGCCCTGGACAAGGCTTCTAGTTCAATGACCGAGAGCTCGTCCTCCATCGCCCATCCCGGCCGTAGCCGATCGGCCAGGGTCAACCACCGGGCCATGGCCTCGGCTTGCACCACTGCCCGGTTGGCCCCGCTTGGGTGACGGCGCCAACTCCAATGCTCGCCTTGGCACTGCACCCAGCCTTGGGCCTGCAAGAGCGACAAGGTGGCCATCACCAAAGGCGGTGAGAACTGCTCGGCCTCCAGTTCCTGGATCGTGACCCCCCGGGTCAAGGCATCGGCCAGCCCAGTCCGCCACACCGCCCGCCATAGCGCCTGTTGGTAGAACGGCTGAGGCAGCCAAGCCCAATCCCCGCGGACCCGTGCTCCCATGCACATCCCCCTTCTGCCCCCACCATACTCGCGCCCGGTGGCGGCGGTGCGCGCCCAAGACAGCGAAAGCAATGAATCCCGCTGAAAAATGGTGGAAGGGAAGGGAGAGAAATTCTGTTATCATATCGGCTAAGAAGCATCCGTTCGTCTGTTCACATCGGCCTCTACCGCCATCCGGCGCCCGCGCGGCCAACCGAAGGAGTGAGTTCGTTGGAACGTCCTCGCAACGCCCAAGAGATCCGCGCCCTCAAGGGGGTGCGACGGCAAACCTGGATTACCGCCTATGACTATCCCCAGGCGGCGATGGCGGAAGCCTCCGGGATCGACGTGATTTTGGTCGGCGACTCCTTGGGAATGACCACCCTCGGTTACGCCAACACCTTGCCAGTCACCTTGGAGGACATGATCCACCATGCTTCGGCGGTGCGCCGAGGCGCTCCAAACAGCTGTATCATCGTCGACATGCCCTTTTTGACCTACACCACACCGCTGGAGGCGGTCGTTCACGCCGGGCGAATCCTCCAGCACTGTCAAGTGGAAGGCGTGAAACTGGAAGGAGGCCGCCGGATCGCGGCCCAGGTCGAGGCATTGGTCAACGAGGCGATCCCGGTCGTCGGCCACCTCGGCTTGACCCCGCAGAGCGTTCATCGCTTCGGCGGATATCGCGTCCAGGCCCGGCAGGCCGAGGCCATCGCCACCCTGATCGAAGACGCGGAACGGCTCTGCGAGGCGGGAGTGAGCGCCATCGTGTTGGAGGGGATTCCTGACCGGGTGGCCAGTTACGTTACCGACCGCATCCCGGTGCCCACCATCGGCATCGGCGCCGGGCGTGGCACCGATGGACAGGTGTTGGTCTTTCACGACTGCATCGGATTGTCCGAGCGGCTCCCGAAGTTCGTCAGCCCCTTCGCTCAAGCCCGCGCGACCATTGTCGAAGGATTGACCCGGTACCGCGACGCGGTGCTCACCGGCTCCTTTCCCGACGACGCCCACAGCTATCACCTGAGCGAGCAGGAGTGGGAGCGGTTCATGAAGGAGTTTGACGGGAAGGCATGAGAATCGCCATCCTGGGCAGCGGCGGGGTGGCGTCCGTGCTGGCCTGGGCCCTGCGGGAGCATGAGGTCACGGTGATCGCTCGACGTCCCTTTCGCCGGTTCCGCTTGATCGGCTCCGGGATCGCCGGGGGATCCGTGAGTTTCCCGGTCTCCGTTCGAGACTGGGAGGACCCGACCGACGCGGCGTGGGACAGCGTTTGGGTGGCCGTCAAAGCTCCCGCCCTGCCCGCGGTAGCGCGTTGGCTCGACCGCAACGCCTCAGTCGCGCCGGTATTGCTGTGGATGAACGGGATGGGGCAGGAGCATTATTTGGAGACGGCACGCCACGGGCCGCTCTGGCCAGTCGTGGTGACGATGGCCGTCAGCGGCCTTAGGCACGGCCCGACTACCCGCGCCTTTCACCTGCACACGCTGGGAGTCAGTTACCTGCCGCAAGCCGCTTATTCCGCACTCGCTCCCCTTTACGACGCCCTCCAGCACTCCTTGGCATGGCGGTGGGAATGGTTGGACGACGAGGCGCTTCGGCGTCGACGATGGGTGAAGTTGGTGCAAAACAGCATCATCAATCCTCTGACCGCCTTGGCTGGGATCCCCAACGGCCGCCTACCGCGCCATCCTCTGTTCGCCTTTGCCCCTCCGCTGGCCGCCGAAGCCAGAGCGGTGGCAGAGCGAGAAGGGGTGGCGCTTTCACCCAATTTGGTTGATGAGGTGGCGCACCTGGCCCAAGCCACCGCCGGCAATCGCTCCTCCATGCTGCAGGACGTGTTAGGCGGGCGACCTACCGAAATCGACGCCATCAACGGGTACATCGTCTACACCGGGCACCAACACGGCCTGCAATGTCCCACCCACGAGGCCTTGGTGCAGCTGTTCCACCGGTGGCCCAAGACTCCCCCGCTCCCCTAGTTTGCGACCAGTTTGGCTCGTTCGCCCCTAGACATCCATCCTTATCCCCTATACACTATAAGTATTATAGGAAATGGGGTGGTCATGGATGGCTTGGGCTGTAGCGGCGGCGTTGGTGGTCTACACCGCGTTGCTGTGGCTGTTGGGATATCGCGCCCGGGTGCGGCAAGGCACCGAGGGCTTTTTCACCGCCCGCCGACAATTGAGCGCCTGGACGGTCTTCATCATGGTCACCGCCCTGTGGGCCTCGTCGACCATCGTGGTGGAGATCGACACCGGATACGCCGTGGGGGTGTCCGCGGTCTGGTTTGGCATCTCGGTGGCCGTGCTCTCGGTGCTGGTCTCCTTGCTCCTGCCGTTGTTTCGGCGACTGGGCTACTCCTCGAACAGCGACCTCTTGGGGCAGCACTTCGGCACGGGGGTACGCCGACTCTCCGGTCTGGTGATCGGGGCCACTTTCCCGATTTTTGCCATGTCCAACGCGCTCTTTGCCGGCATTTTCCTGCACACCTTGCTGCACTGGCCCTTGCCCGCCAGTTTGGCTCTCACCACCGCGGTGCTGGTCGTCTACATCCAGTTTGCCGGGTTGGTCTCGCTGGCCGCCACCCAAGGCGTCAACCTGGCCTTCATGTTGATGGCGGTAGGCCTGATGGCGTGGCTGACCCTTCGCGCTCCCCTTCCGGCACACCCGCTGCCCGCTCGGTTTTACCACCTCGGCGGCGTCGGTACCGCCACCATCTGGGTTTGGTTCGGAACCAACCTGCTGAACGTCTTCTCCGCTCAGGCAGAGCTGCAGGCGGTCACCGCCGCTCGCGACGTCCGGCGGGCCCAACGCGCGGTGTGGATCTCCTCGGCCCTGCTGGTGGCCTTGGTCTGGGTAGCCTCCTGGTTGGGAATGGCCGTACGAGCCAAACTAGGCCCGGTGGCAGGAGGAGGACTGTTTGGGCTGGCCCAACTGGTTCAACGGCAGGGGGCGAGCTGGGAAATCGTCCTGGCTGCGGTGGGAGTCTGGGCCATGGCCTTGACGTGGTGCGGCCCGCTGCTGTTTTCAGGGGCCATCAGTTTGGGTCGCGACCTCCTGCGTTCCCCTCGCTCGGTGGGGTGGACCAAGGCGGCGCTGGTGGTGGAAGGTCTGATGATGATGGCCTACGCCCTGTGGCGTCCGGGCGAGATCGCTTGGTGGCGGGTGTTTGGCTTGACCTTGCGCAACGCCGGAGTGGTAGGTCCCACGGTGGCCATGTTGTTATGGGGCAAAGAGCTGCCCCGGCGCGGCGTGGTCTTGGCCATGTGCGGCGGGATGGCGGTAGGCTTAGGTCTGAATGCCGTGACCGGTTTTTCCGCGACGCGGTTTGTAGGGGGAATCGATCCGATGTGGGCCGCTCAAGCCACCACCTTTTTCTTGCTCGCCCTGTGCCGCTGGGCGTCCTTGCGACGCTGGGGCTTGGCCGCGGCCTGGGCGGGGGCGTCCTTGGGCGCCATGGCCTGGGCCGTCCACCCGGCCGGCAACCCTATCCCGCTTTCGCTGCGCGGGGTTGCCTTGCTGTTGGCCTCCGGCGGGGCCTTTGCGGCCACCTGGCTGTTTTCCCGCCGCGAGCCGGTTTTGTTGGTCGCCTCCGAGGATGCTTGGGCGGAGTCCTAAGGCGCTCCGCCTTTACTTTACCGGATGAGGCAGGTACAATGGTTTGCGGTCGCGGGGGTAGGTGGAGGCCTGGTGCCTTCCTTGGACTTCAAATCCAATGGCCGGCCGATGCGGTCGGCGGTGGGTTCGATTCCCACATACTCCCGCCAATCCTTTAGTAAACGTCTCGGCAGAGTTGGCCCCAGCTTTTTTCTGCGTTGGCGTCGCACCTCTCGCGGCTGCGCGTTCGCGCCCGGGTTGAGCCTGGACCACCAGCCCGGCGCCATGCGATGGCGTCCTCGCGCTGAAAGGGCAGACGATCCCTAGGAGGGCCAGCGGTGAAGCGGTTGACCTTGAGTTACGCAGGACACCGGTCGGATCGGGTGGAAGACCTCTTCGACGGGCGCGTGGAGCCGGACGGCATAGAACTCCACTGTCTGGCGCTTCCCGTGGAGGAAGTGTTTCATCGGATGTGGGAAAACCTCGAGTTCGACGCCAGCGAGATGTCGCTGTCCACCTACCTCACGGCGGTGGCCGCCGGCGACCAGCGGTGGATCGCCATCCCGGTGTTTCCCTCGCGAATGTTTCGCCACCACGCCATCTACGTCCATACCGGGGCCGGGATTGACCATCCGCAGGCCTTGCGCGGCAAGCGGGTGGGAGTGCCGGAGTATCAACAAACGGCGGCCGTTTGGATTCGAGGCTTTCTGGAGGAACAGTACGCGGTGCCTCCGACGGCCATCACCTGGTACGTCGGCGGACTGCACGACCCTGGTCGACTGGAGATGGGACCGGTCGAGATTCCCGGCGTCTCCATTCGCCGGGTGGCCGATCGCCCGCTCAACGACCTTCTGGTCCAGGGGGAGATCGACGCCTTGATCTCCGCGCGCACCCCCCGCGCCTTTGAGGAAGGTCGGCCGGAAGTGGCTCGTTTGTTTCCGGACTACAAGCAAACGGAGAAGGCGTTTTACCAGCAAACCCGGCTGTTCCCGATCATGCACACCGTGGTGATCCGCCGCCCCCTGTACGAACGCCACCCCTGGGTGGCGGTAAGTCTCTACCGCGCCTTTACGGAGGCCAAAAGCCAGGCGCTGGAACGCCTGCGCCAGGGCACCGCGCTCTCGGTCTCCTTGCCCTGGCTGCTCCCGGCCTGGGAAGAAACCCAAGCCCTCCTGGGCGAAGACTTTTGGCCCTACGGGCTAGAAGCCAACCGCCGAGAACTCGAGGCGTTGTGCCGATACGCCTTCCGACAGGGGTTGACCTCCCGCCTCATCCGCCCGGAAGAGCTGTTTGCCCCCAACGTGCTCAACCTCGAACGCCTGCGTCGCACCTAGGGAAGCAACACCACTTTGACCACCTCACCTCCGCGCCCCGCCAACTCCATGGCCAACGCGGCCTCTTGGAGCGGTAGGCGATGGGTGATGAGCTCGGTGATGGGAAGTCGGCGATGGCGCAAGATGCGCAGGGCGTCCTTCAGCACCGTCGCCGACTTCGAGTAGACGCCTTGCACGCGGATTTGCCGCCATACGATCTCGTCCAGCGGCACCGGAACCTCCACCCCCTTGCCGGACAAGGAGGCCAACACCACGCGACCCCCGGTGCGAATCCACGGCAGGGCTTGAATCAACCCCCGTGGAGAGCCGCTGACCTCGAGCAAGAGGTCTACCCCCTGGCCGTCGGTTACTTCCGCCACCACCTCCCCAACAGCGTCCTGGTCGGCGGCCAGCGCCCAATCGGCCCCCAGCTGTTTCGCCAAGTGCAGCCGCGCCCGGTCAGTGCCCAAACCCACCGCGATGATCGGGCTGGCGCCGCCCAGGCGTCCGGCCAGAATGCCCATCAGACCCTGCTGCCCCACCCCCTGGACCAACAAGCTCTCCCCAGCCCGCAGGCCACCTTGGGCCAGTACCCAAGTCAATCCGTTGGCAAAGACGGTGGCCATCAAGGCCTGTTCGGCGGATACCCCTTCGGGAACGGGCTCCAGAACGGCCCCAGGCGCGAGATAGACATACTCGGCGTAGCCTCCCCAAAGTCCGGGCGAGACGGTAGTGGGGGTGCGCAGGCCGTACCCGGGATTGGCCGGGCAAAACCGTCCCTCTCCGCGTCGGCAAGCCTCGCAGCGCCCGCACTGCGCCCCGCGCAGAATCACTCGGGTGCCCACTTGCACACCGGTAGTCTGCGCCAACCCCGGCCCGAGGGCTTCCACCACCCCTACGATCTCGTGGCCCGGGATCAGCGGCCAAGGGTTGTCCAGCTTGCCATGGTAGAGCTTGGTATCGGTACCGGTGCACACGCCGGCCACTTCTACCCGCAAGAGCCCGCTCTCCGGCTCGGGCGCCGGCAGCGCAAACTCTTCGATCTCTAGCGTCTGCGGAGCCCTCAACACGGCGGCTTTGGCCATTCCTTCCCCTCCCCCTCCGCTTTGATGTCACTTCGTTTTTGGGCTGATGCCAAACTATTACCTTCAGGCCGCCAGCCCTTCCCTTGACAGGTGAGCTACCTGCTTGGAAAATAAGGTTCGACACTACTGTAGGACTATTTCATCTTATCACAGCAAACCAGTAGACAGCTGGATGCCTACCCAGTAGAAAGGGGGATCCTGCGGTGCTCACGCGGTCGGCCAGTCGGTGGCTCTACATCGCCCCGTCCATTTTCATGCTCTGGTTCCTCAGCAATTTTGATAAGCTATCCATCTCCATCTTCGTGACCAACCACGACTTTTTGTCTGCCCTCCATATCCTCAACAATCCCGCCGCCGTCGGCCTCATCCTGTCGATCTTTGTTTGGCCCTATGGCATCTGCAACTTCTTTTGGGGATTTATGGTCGACCGCTATGGCCCGCGTCGAATCGCCATGGTCAGCATCCTCGGCTGGACGCTGGCCATGCTGGTCGGTGGCCTTGCCTACAGTTACGGGGCGATCGTGGCCTCGCGACTGATCCTGGCCCTGGCCGAGTCGGCGTTGTGGCCGGTCTCCCTCAAGCTGACCTCGACCTGGTTCCCTCGGCCGGAGCGAGCCCGAGCGCAAACCACCTATTTCTACGGACAAGTGCTGGGCTTTCTGTTCGGGGCTTTGGTGGTGACCGCGCTCCTGCTCTCCGTAGGTTGGCGGGGGGCCTACTTTATTCTCGCCGGGCTGGCGCTGGTGGTGGCCTTACCGATGTTTTTGCTGCTGGTGCGGGATGCCCCGAGCCAACATTACGCCACCTCCCCCGCCGAGCGGGAGTACATCGGGGAGGCGGACGCCGCGCTGCTGGTGGGCAAAGAGGTCTTTCGCGACTGGTCGGCCACGGCTCGCGGATTGTCGGATTGGCGTTTTTGGTTGCTGACCGGCACCATGTTGGTCTCCAGCGTGGCCTCGTTTGGGCTCGGCGGATGGTTGCCCAGCTATCTTAAGACCGCGCGCCACTTTCCCCCCACGGTGATGGCCTTTTGGGTGTCGGCCGCCTGGGCAGTCGCCGCCGCGGTGGCCCTGTTGACCTCCTGGCTCGGTGACCGCTCCCACCGCTTCTCGCTGTTGGGGATCGTCGGCCTGGTCATCGCCACCGTCGTGCTCTGGGTGACCCCGACGACCCAGGACCCCAATGTGGCCGCGCCCTTGGTAGCCTTGGGGCTGGCCACCGCCCTGGTTCCCACCTACCTCACTCCCGGGTTGCTCCAGGAATTTTACGGCGCCCGTCTGCAAGGGCGATTGGGCGGCCTGATGATGGGGATCAGCAACTTGCTCTCGGGATTCGCGCCGCTCGTAATCGGCCTTCTGGTCGCCTCCGGCAAGGGCAGTTTTTCTGGCGCCTTTACCTTTTTGGTGGCGATCATCGTAGCCGGGATGATCTGCTACGCCATCTTACTGCCGGTGGAGGTTCGGCGCAACCGCCTGGCTGCCCAGGCCCAGGAGGCCCAGACGGCCGGCTAGCATGGGTTGCGCGGGGGCGCGGGCGGCCGGCCCTCGCCCGCGCCCTTGGCGGGAGCTCGCCCATCGGAGCCGGTCGTAGGCGCAAAGGAGGGCGACATCAGATTGCCTGTGAAACTGGAAGCCATTCATTGCTCGGTCACCTACCACAATCCTCGCACCGGGGCGAAGACGGTGGCTTTAGCCGACGTCACCCTGAGCATCGCCAGCGGCGAGTTCGTCAGCATTGTCGGTCCCAGTGGCTGCGGCAAGACCACCTTTTTGAATTGCCTCGATGGGCTGTTGCCGATCACGCAAGGGCAAATCCTCTTGGACGGACGGCCGATTACCGGGCCGGGCCCCGACCGCTCCATGGTTTTTCAGAGCCCTTCCTTGCTTCCCTGGCGCACGGTGTTGCGCAATGTCACCTACGGGTTGGAGCTGCGCCGCGTTCCGCTGCGCGAAGCCATCCCCAGGGCTCAGGCGATGATCCAACTCGTAGGCCTAAGCGGGTTTGAGCATCACCATCCCACCGAGCTCTCCGGCGGCATGCAGCAGCGGGTAAATCTGGCCCGGGCGTTGGTGACCGACCCGGAGGTGATCCTCCTCGACGAGCCGTTTGCCGCCCTAGACGCCCAGACCCGTGAGTTCATGCAGGCCGAGCTGCTGCGAATTTGGGGAGAGACGGGCAAGACGGCGGTATTCATCACCCACCAGATCGATGAAGCGGTGTACTTGGCCGACCGCGTGGTGGTGATGTCGGCCCGTCCTGGCCGCATCAAGGCGATTATCGACATCCCGTTACCTCGCCCGCGGTCGCTGCACATGAAGCGCACCCCCGAGTTCTTGGAATTGACCGACCGCATCTGGTCGCTGATCGAAGAGGAGGCGCGCCAGCACTTCCTGGAGGCCGGGCGCGGGGAATCTTAAGGGGGCGTTTGGCAAGGTACAGTTCCCTTCGGACATCCCACCGGCTCCAACCAGCTGGCGGCAGCCGGCGCCTTTACCGCGATTAACCTTTGTGCAATAATTGCTCAACCGCAAGGAAATTCGCGGAATCCCCGCGCAGACGTCAGCGCTCGTGGTAACCTGGATCACGGCCAGCTTTGATTGAGCCGCCTGGGTCCCCTCTGGCGGCCGACGCCTGCAATCGGCGGAACTGCTCGGAAAGGAGATTACAAAATGTCGGTCCCAGAACAAGTCTGGACGTCTAAGACCACCTACGAACAGTGGATGGAGAAACAGGGTATTCCGATTTACCGCGCCTATCACATCCCCGACCTCAAGGACCTCGAACTCGGCCACTGGGCGCGGAGCGACTCTGCGGCTGCATTCATCGTGTTTTCGGGGGCCGACGATGCCATGGGCACGATGGTAAGCGAGCTCCCCCCGGGCGCCAAGTCGGCTCCACAACGCCATTTTTACGAAGAGATGATTTATGTCTTAAGTGGGCGAGGAGCCACCGAAGTGTGGTACGACGGGCAGACCCCGCGGATGTTTGAGTGGGGTGCGGGGGCCATGTTCACCATTCCCCTCAACGCCCACTTCCGCCATTACAACGGTTCCGGGCAGACACCGGCCCGGTTTGTCTCCGTCACCTTGGCCCCGCTGTTTATCAACCTGTTTCGCGATGAGGAGTACATCTTTAACAATCCCTCGAATTTCCCCGCGCGCTACGACGCCCGCGAGGATTATTTTACGTGGGAGGGCATTCGCCATCCCGGCCGGGCCTTCGAGACCAACTTCATCCCCAACTGTGTCGACCTGCCGCTTGAGGAATGGAAAGAACGGGGAGCAGGCGGTCGCAACCTGTTTATTGAGCTTGGCGACAACACATTGGCCGCCCACATTTCCGAATTCCCGGTGGGCACCTACAAAAAGGCTCACCGCCACGGCCCGGAATTCCACATCATCATCCTCAAGGGCGAAGGATATTCGCTGATGTGGCCGGAAGGAGAGGAGATTCAGCAGTACCGCTGGCATCCGGGCAGCATGTTCGTGCCCCCGGATCGCTGGTTTCACCAACACTTTAACGTGGGACCCGAACCGGCCCGATACCTGGCCATTCGTTGGGGAAGCTTTAAAAATAAGGTCAGCACCCGCTCGCTGGGGGCCGTGGCCAAGAGTACGCGTCTGGGCGGCGACCAGATCGAGTACGAGGATCAAGACCCCAAGGTGCACGCGCTGTTCGTCGAAGAGTGCGCCCAACGCGGCGTCACCGTCAACATGTAAAGCAGCCTCTCAAACAGAGGGCAGGCACCCCGGAACCCGGGTGCCTGCCGCTTGGTTCCTCTCCACCGCCTTCCCTGGCATCCGCCACGCAGTCTGTGGCTGCCCCTTCCTGGGGGCTCGTTCGCTCCACGGGTGCTGGGCGATGGCGCGTGGCCACACCCCCGGGGCCATCGCCATCAAGGCTCCGATTCCCCCTGCTCCGGAGCGCAGAATCGCGCGTTCAGCGGGACCGCAGTTGCTCCCGGAAGGCCCGGGCTGGAGCCGCGTAGGGCACGGGCCCCACCGTGGCCCGGATTTCCATCGGCACATGGGGTTCCACCGAGGGTTTGCGGGATCCCCCTTCCGGCTCCCCCCAGACCAAGACCACCTCGGTCCCGGGAGTGGCGTAGGCCTCGTCCACCATGGCCAACGACAACATCGCCCGCTCGTTCCAGCTGAATCCGCTGGAGGTGGAGAACCCCACCAGCTCGCCCTGGCGGTTGACCACGCGGTCATACGGCCACATGGCGTAGCGGGCGATCGGAAACTCGATAAATTTTCCTGGTTGACCGGGCCGAAGCCACGTTTGCATCACCTGCAGGACGTCGTCCGGGTTCCACACCAGCGTCACCTTGTGGCGGTGCGGCTCTTGGGCCTTGAGCCGCAACGCGGCTTCCCCCACGAACTCGTGGTCAAACTTGAGGATGTGGCCGTAGCCGAGGTCCCACGGGGTCAGATAATAATCCTCAATCCGCGGGGAGAAGAAGCTGCCGCCGAGCGAGCCGGTGGCCTCGTAGGAGGTCGCGGGCAGCCAGCGCCGGTACGCCTCTAACTCCGGAGAGGTGTAGACGGCCGGCACCGGCCCGGAGATCCACCCGGACTCCAAGGTGTTGGTGCCGTAGGCCCGCGCTCCGACCTGCTTGAGCCCAAAGGCCCGCCCCGCCTCGACGATCGCGGCGCGTACCTCGTCCCGCCACTCGTAGGGTCCGAAGATCTCCCCGCCTTGCACCCCGGCCATTCCGTGTTGCAGCAGCCGAAGCCGCCGACCGGCGATGGTGATCCATCCCATGTGAAAGAATTTGAGCGAGGGAATGGGACCGCCGTTCAGGGCTTCCATCAGGGCCTTGGCATTGGGCCCCTGCAGTTGGAAGCGAAAGACCTTGCGGGGGCGGTTGGGATCACTGACCGACCACTCGTCTCGCTCGACACTGACGTTCAGACCACTCTTCAAGGCGTGGTACTCCACCCAATTGTGGGCCGAGGGGCGCCCGACCAACTGAAACCGCTCCGGTTCCAGATAAAACATGATGGCGTCCCCGATCACAAACCCATCGGGATTGCAGACCACCAGCTGCTTGGCCTGGCCCGGTTCGAAGTTGCGAAACGAGTTAATCGCCAAACCTTCTAAGAGGCGGAAGGCGTCCGGTCCGGTCACGTAAAGGTCGGTCATGTGATGGCTCTGGTCCATCAGGGCTACCGTTTCTCGCCAGGCTCGCTGCTCATCCCGCCAGTTGCTAAACTCAGGCGAAACCACCGGAAACGGCCGCGCCCCGGTGGTGTTGTTGTACAGATATTCCGATACGCTGGATACCCGCTCCACGATATCCTGTAGCGTTTTGGCTCCTTCGGTTGCGCTCATCCACGATCTCCCCTCTTTTTCGCCTTCGGTGTCCACGACAAGAAGGTATACGCAAGTCGAGGCCGGTTTTCCTCTCGGAGTCCGACGCGCCGCACACGCTGGTTCCGAAGACGAAGCGATGCCTGGTACGCTGCTCACCGCTTAGCCATGCCCTAAAAGGCGCCCGCCCAGCAGTCTTCCCCCTCGACGGCGCAGGTGCTAGGCCGGCGGATACCGCCGATGGGTTTCCGACTCGGGCGGGCGCTTAGCTTCCTAGCTTGGAGGCTTTATGCCCCGTGCGGGAGCACGGCGGTGCGGGCGATTAGCCCCCTCGCACCGCGGCGCGGTATTGGCGCGCCGGCTCCGCGTAAGGGACCGGGGCAACCGTGGCCCGAATCTCCATCTGCTGGTGCGGCTCGACCGAAGGCTTGCGGGATCCGCCTCCCTCTTCGCCCCAGATCAAGACCACCTCTGTGCCCGGGGTGGCGTACTCCGGGTTCATGATTCCCAAGGAAAGCATGGACCTCTCATTCCAGCTGTAGCCACAGAAGGTCGACAGGCCCACCATTTCCCCGTTGGCGTTGAGGACTTTGTCGTACATCCACGTCGCATACTGCGAGAGAGGCATTTCGATGTACTTCCCGGCGGGGCCGCGGCTAACCCAGGAGGCCATTACCCGCGAGACGTCCTCGGCGTTCCAAACCAAGGTCACCTTCTGCCGATGGGGCTGGCTGGCCTTCTTCTCCAGGGCCTCACGACCGATGAAGTCGTGGTCAAATTTCAAGATGTGGCCGTAGCCCAAGTCCCACGGGGTCAGGTAGTAGTCCTCGATGTTGCGAGAGAAGAAGCTGCCGCCGAGCGATCCCACTCCTTCGTAGGCCGTGGCCGGTAGCCATTGACGATATTCGCGAAGGGACTCGCCAGTGTAGACCGCCGGCAACGGGGAAGGAATCCATCCGGATTCCAGGGTGTTGGTCGCGTAAGCGCGCGAACCCACGTGGCGAATGCCATATTTGCGCCCCGTCTCCATGATCGCCGCCTTGACTTCCGGGCCAAGCTCGGCCGGTCCAAAGATCTCGGCGCCCTCAACCCCTGACATCCCGTGGTGCAAAATCCGCACCCGATGGCCGCCCACCGTGATCCATCCCATGTGGAAGAACTTGGGCTTGTCAAACGGTCCGCCGTTAAGCTCTTGGAGGAGTTCCCCCGCCCGGGGCCCTTGCACCTGATAACGGAACACCTTGCGGGGACGGGTGGGATCGCTAACCGACCATTCATCGCGCTCCAGCTCGACCTGATACCCGCCTTTTTGGGCCTGGAATTCCACCCAGTTGGCCACCGACGGACGTCCGACGAACTGAAAGAGGTCCTTGTCCAAGTAGAAGAGGATGACATCGCCAATCACGTAGCCGTCAGGGGTGGTGGCTACCATCTGCTTGGCCCGCCCCGGCTCGAATCCCTTGAAACTGTTGATGGTTACAGAGCTTAGCAACCGAAAGGCATCGGGCCCCTTCACGTAAAGGTCCGACATGTGATAAGAGAGGTCAAACAGGCATACGGTCTCCCGCCACGACCGTTGCTCGTCCCGCCAGTTGGTGTATTCGGGTAGCACCACAGGGTACACGCGAGCCCCCGTCTGATTGTTGTATAGATACTCGGTGACACTCGATACACTGTTGACCACGTCTTCTAACGTGCGAACCGGTGTGCTCATCTTCGCATCCTCCTTCGTCTCTCAAGGCGCTTTATCGCGGCTGTCCGCCCGGTTTGGCCGGTATCTTCCGCCTTGAACGCACGCTTGCCGCCGGTGCCGCAGGCACAGTGGACCTCTCCCCGGGGAACGTTGCAAACATTGCAAGAAGTCACATCGCAAACACCGCGTCACCAGGCCAGGGGCTCTGTCCTGAGCCTACCTCCATCCTCCCCCGACAAGCTCATAACCTCCCCTTGCCGAGGGCCGAGATCAAGCTTCTACCTTGTTAGGAGAACAGGGCGGCGACCGCCCCCGGATCCCCTCGCTCAGTCCATTGTTCCCCCGGATTAGCCCTTGGCTGCGTTCAATTCGGTGACCCATCGCTGCTTCCACTCCACCGTGGCGCAGACCTGATTGAACGTATTGACATGGAAGCCGGCCACGTTGAGGCCGCGGCGGTCGACGGCTTCCAAAACCGCTTCAATCAACGGGGCTGGATCATAACGGTCGTGAGCCAACAGCTCCTTCGCCACATGCGTATTGCGGCGCAAGTAGCGGGTGGATTCGCCCACTCCGATGCGCAGGGAAATTTCCCACAAGCGGCGCCGGTCCACCCAACCGGGGATCCCTATGTAGACCGGAAGCCCGATTCCCCGTTCCCGTACCTCTGCCAGCCACGAGGCAATTTTCTCGGCATCGAAGCACAGCTGGGTGACCATATACGCCGCGTACGGCTGTTTGGCGGCCAAAGCCTCCATCAGTTGCGTGGGGGTCATCATCGGATGGCCGTCGGGATACGACGCCACTCCAATCTGCCACCCGGACGGGTCAATCTCGTGAAGGCCCCGCAAGACGTCCAGGGCCCCCACAAAGGAACCGGCCGGCTGCGCCTCGTCACCTGCAATCACAAAGATTTCCTTCAGTCCGGCCTCCTGTAAGCTCTGAGCTACTGCTTGCAGATGTTGACTGTCGCGCACCAAACGGGCCGCGACATGCGGCACCGCCCGATACCCTAGTTGCCGGTATTGGGTTGCCATCGCCACCGAGCGTTCAATACCGTGTCGCGGTGAACAGGTCACCGTCACCACGGAACCTGGCGAAAGACACCGCACTTGGTCGTCCACGCCCTTCATGGGAATGACCTCGTATCGCATGTCTTCCAATAGCCTTTGCACGGGTTCTACCTGCACGGCCACCCGCCTCCTCCCCACCGTTGTGCCCGCGGACTCTGCTCGGTCCTGCCACTAGCGGCCAAACTGGATCGTGGTGTGACCTCTCCAGGCAAACATGTGTCGAGGTCCAACCGATGGCGGTCTGCCATTCCGGTTTCGGCCCCCAGCTCCATCCCTCGCCTCACGGGAATACCACCGTGCGGTTTTGATGCACCACCACCCGGTCTTCCACATGCCACCGCACCGCCCGCGCCAACACCATCCGCTCGAGATGGCGCCCAAGCCGGCGCAGATCCTCCACGTGATGACGATGGTCGATTCGCCGCACGTCCTGTTCGATGATAGGCCCCTGGTCCAGCTCCTCAGTTACGTAGTGCGCAGTAGCCCCAATGAGCTTGACCCCGCGTTCAAACGCTTGCCGGTAGGGATTGGGACCCACGAACGCCGGCAGGAAGGAGTGGTGGATGTTAATGATCCGGTTGCGCCAAGGTCCGAGCATGCGCGGTGAGAGGATTTGCATGTACCGTGCCAGCACCAGCACGTCGACCCCCACCTGAGACACAATCTCAAGAGCCCGGTCCTCCGCCTGGGCCTTGTTCTCCGCCGTGACCGGCACGTGGTAGAACGGAATCCCAAACTGGCGGACCGCCTCCTCGGCCACCGCGTGATTAGAAATAACAACGGCAATGTCGGCCGGGATCTCGCCGGTTTGACATTGCCACAGCAATTCTTTCAAACAGTGGTCTTCTTTGGAGACAAAGACGCCAAGACGCTTGCGACGAGAGGCTTCGGTCAACTGCCAGCGCATTTGAAAGCGCTCCGCAACCTCCTGGAACGCCGGCTCAAGCCGCTGAAGAGGCCCTTCCGAGTCCGGCAAGTCAAACTCCAGGCGCATGAAGAACATGCCTTGTCCTGGTTTCTCGGCGTATTGGTCTAGCGTGACGATGTTCGCCCCGCGGTTGAAGAGAAAATTCGACACGGCAGCGATGAGCCCTGGTCGATCCAGACAGGTCACCAGCAGCCGTCCGCGAATGAAACCTTCTTCAGTAGCCATCTCTCGACTCCCGTATTTAGGACTCGAATATATAATATATGAGTTGGGAGGCTTGAATACAAGCATCTTTTTCGCCGACTGCCGAACCCTTGAAAATCGGCTGAAACCTTACAGTCTCACCTCCACCGCACTTCCGCCACGCCCTGGCGTCTTGGCTCGGCGGGGTCGGCGATACCACTTCCTGCCTATGGCCGCAATCCACGGCAAAAACCTTTCTCCTCATCAGAGGTAATCGCCTGAAATAGAGAGAGTACCTCTTCTTAACGGTATCGACCTCCAGGAGTAGAAGCAATCGGTTTTTCCGATGATCCCGATTGCTCTCAGCAATCGCAAGCTCCAGGAGGCCGTGCGGACGGCCAGAAATCCATCCCTCCTCTCGTCACCTGTCCCTGCCTGAGGAGTCTCCCCAGGGCCGGAAGGAGGAGAGCAACCCTCGCAGACGGCAAGGCGTGCGCCCGGCCAAAAGCCTTACCTCTCCATAGGCCGGGCCAATATTCATCCTTGAGTGCTGGAGGCCAATTAGTGGAGCGGGCGGGATATGGTGCCGAGATGTCCGCGTAGAACCACCGGCCCATAGGGGCCTCCGGCGGAACCTGCGGGTGTCGGCATCACCGCTACGTCCCCGGGGGGTATGCTTTTTACGCCGGGCGAGAAACTCCCAGCCCAGTCCGATACGCTGTCCGAGGATACCTTGACCATGAGCCCTTGAGCTTCCACGGCTCCGCTCTGGCTGTCGGTCAGGGTAAAGGCGTATTGACCATACTGAGAGCCGAAGCTGCTGGGATCGGGGAGAAAGTTGCCTACCACGTCAAGGCTTTCGAAGCCCTCCAACACATTGATGACGTGAGCCGCCATCCCATACGGATGGTGATCTTGCGTGGCCGAGGACAACGGGGCCGCCAACACCCGCACCACACCTTGAGGGGGCCAAGCCACTGGAAACGGCAGGGGCGCCGGTGAGCCCCACATCAATCCCAACTGATAAAAGGTGTCGGAGCCTACCACCCCGTTGGGATTCAAGCCCGCGGAACGCTGGAAGGCTCTCACCGCTTGCACGGTCAGGGCATCGTAGAGTCCGGTAACCGGGCCCGAATACCACCCCAACAGACCTAAAAGAGACTGGATGAACGCCACATCAATGCCCTTGGGTTCCGCATCCGGGGAAAGGGTTCGTCCTCCGGCAAAGGTGTAGAGAAACAGCGCATCGTAGGTTCCAGGACCAACCACCGAGTCGGAACTGAGCCCGCTCTGGCCGTTGCCAACGGCGTCTTGTTTGAACGCCAACACGGCTTTGGCCGTGGAAGGCCCGAAGCTTCCATCTGCTGGGCCTCCTAGAATCTGCGCGTACCGAAATAGACTCAGCCGATTTTGCAAGATGGTCACATCTGGCCCGCGGTCTCCGGGGCGCAACACTCGCGAGCCGAAGAACGGGCCACCGGAGGGAGCCGCTACCTGCCCCAGCAGGCGAAAGGTAGCCGGGCCAACCACGCCGTCTGCTGGAATCCGGAAGTATTCCTGTAAGCGGTGAGCTGCTTCCACACTGCTAGACCCGTAGATGCCATCGATGGCGATGGGTGGGGCGATGGGGGTCGCCAACACTTCGTTCATCACGTTGAACAACGCCTGGAACAGGGCCACATCCGTGCCGCGCAGTCCACCCGGGACGGGTCGGAGACTTCTGCTGCCAAAAGGGACGTAGGGAGGAAACGTTTCCTCGAACCGGGCCATGATGACCTCCCTCCTGATTTCGACGCCGCGGGAGACCTTTTCGTCAGCCGACACCATACAGTACGCACCTGGGGTCTGAAGGTGCAGCCGTGCGCCGACCGCCTCTCCACCCAAGTCGTCGACCACAAGGCTCGGGCTTGGCCCTGATATCGCGATGTCATGTGACCTCCTACCCCGAAGCCCTGGGGAGCGAGCACCGTCCCAGGCTCCCCTCATCCGACGCAGGTGACACTTGGTCGTTCCTGCTTTAGACCTGGCCGGGGACCCTGGTTGGTGAGCTTCCGTAATTGTGTCGGCAAGCTGGGTTTAAAGGCTTGGTGCATCCTAACCAGTTCGCGGGAACTTGCCAGGTTTTCTCCACTCCTCGTCCGCTACACTCCAGCTTGGTCCTAAGGCTACGGTGTCTCACACCTGCCCGACCAAAAAAGGAGGTAACCCTGTGCAGCTATGGCCACCCAGCCGCGTGCTTTTCTGGATCTTAGAGCGCAGTCGCGAGATCTGGCGAGCAAAGCAAGGCAACGTTTTCATCGAGAATGGGATATGGAGTATCATCGTCTGATTCACGGACGCCGGGCGGCGGGGCGCCCCCGCGCCAGGCGCCCAGGGGCGTCTCAGGCCCGGAAGGTGATGGTGACGCGGGGGCCTTCGTCGTCCACGTCCAACGTGACCCGCTCGATGAGTTCGCGCACGACCACCTGGCGCTCATCGAAGGGCAGCGCGTCGATGGCCTCGTCCACCCGGGCCAGCACCGCCTGCAGCCGGTCCGCAAACGACGGCCGCCGCCGCCTCGCCGCGGCCAGCCGCGCCTCGATCTCCGCGGCCTCGGCCCGCAACCGCCGCAGCTCGGGCTCGGCCTCGTCCTCCCCGATGACGTCGCGCGCCACCATGCCGATCAGCCGCTGGCGTGCCCTCTCCACCCGCCGCAGATCCCGTTCCAGCGCCTCCACGTGGCTGGCCATGTCGTCATCCCGGTCGGCCAAGACCGCCTCCCCGATGGCCGCCCACTCCTCGGGGCCCGCCCGCAGCCAGCGGGTGACCGTGGCCCAGACCTCCTGATCCACCGGCTCGGCCCGCACCCACGGCATGGTGCAGGGGGGCGGCGCCTCGGAACCCCCGAAGCGCCGCGGGTAACGGTGCGGGCAAAAGTAGTACAGGTACGTGGCCCCCTTTTCGATGCGCACATTGGTGCTCATGGGGCGCCCGCACCGCCCACAGACGACGAGCCGGCGCAATAACAAAGGAAGCGATTGCCGGCCCTTCCAGAACTTGCGGTAGTGGTAGACCACCTCACGGGCCCGAAGCCAGGTGTCCTCGTCCACGATCGCCGGCACCGGCACCGCGATCCACTCGTCCTGCGGGCGCTCCCGATTGTGGTGGGCGGCGTCGTAGCGATGCACGTAGGCCACGCCCATGTAGGCGGGGTTGCGCAAGATCTTCGACACGGTGTCCCGCCACCAGTGGCCGCCGCGCGGCGCGGGCACGCCGTCCCTGGCCAGTTGGCGGGCGATCCGCCCGGTGCTCCACCGCTCCTCGGCGGCCCACCGGAAGATGCGCCGCACCACGTCGGCCGTCTCGGGATCCTCCCGGACGGCCTTCGTCTGGGGGTCGTAGGCGTAACCGTACCGCTGCATGCCCGCGACCAGCTGGCCCTGCCGCGCCTTGGCGAGCCACCCCCGGCGGGTGCGCTCCCGGATCTTCTCCCGCTCGAACTCGGCCACGGCGCCGCGGAGGCTGTAGAAGAGCCGCCCCTCGGGGGTGTCCTGCCACTCGAAGTTCACGAACTCCAGGGTCACCCCCGCCCGCTCCCACTCCTCGGTGAGCAAGAGCTGGTGGGCCAGCCGCCGGGACAGGCGGTCGGGGTCCAGAATGATGATCCGGTGGACGGCGCCCTCGGCGACCCGCCGGCGCAGCGCCTGGAGCGCCGGCCGGTCGAGCGTCATCCCGGACACCCCGGCATCCACGAACTCCTCCACCTCCGCGCCTTCCGGAACCCGCTCTCGGCACGCGGCGATCTGGGCGGCCAGGCTCGCCCCATGGGCCGCTTGCTCTTCCGTGGACACCCGCGCGTAGATGGCGATCACGCCCGAGCCGCCCTCCCGGACCGCCCGGACTCCGTCTCCGCGTCGCGGAGCCACTGCCGCAGGACGCTCCGCCGCACCCGCGCCAGCCGCTGCGGGCTCGGCTCGCGCACCACCTCGACGCGCACGATCTCGACACGTTGCATCGCGCAACCACCTCCCTACCCAACGGCGAAGCCCCCGCGGTTGCCGCGGGGGCTCCGAGAGGGAGAGACTATCGCGCGGTGGCGAGCCAGCACCACCAGCCGGCGGCGGCGAGCCACAGCCCGGGGCCGAGGGGCACCTCGGCGGGCGCCGGCCGGCGCATCATCCGGCGCCCCGCC
>JAIMAE010000228.1 GCA_023512105.1 Bacillota bacterium
CCAGGCGAAGGGGCAGGGGCCTACCTCTGGCGCCAGCTGCTGTGGGAATTGGCGACGGAGGGGCGGCCTTACGCCAGACCTTCCCGCGCATGACCTGGCGGGCAAGGCCGAGGTGAGGAGTTGGATCCAAGACCTCCCCAGAGGAGACGCCCCGCCCCTGACCTAGCGGGGTGGAGAGGCGAGGATTCCGGCCTCCCCCTGGGAGGGGAGGGATGGCGGGAATCGCTCCGAAATGGCCTGCCACCGCTCCGGGATCGATGGGGGGCGGCTTGGGCGAGGGCGGCCCCCTAAAGGTCAAGCGTGCTGTTGGCAAAGAGCTCTTCGAGTGCCGGCTTGTTGGTGATCAGCCGTTGCTCTAGGGCGTACTCCACTACTTCTTCCAGCATCGGGCGGTTGGCGGCAATCCCGTAAGGATAGGGGTCGGAGCCGAACCAGTTTTGGGTTTGTTCCCAGTACTCGGTGCCGAAAATCAGGGCGGAGGGGATCAGGCGGACCATCGCCTCTCGGGCGAGGTCTTTGGCAGCCCAGAAGGCCTTATAGAGGTTGAACGCCACCCAGGGATAGGCCCGGTGAACCTCGCCGCGCAGCACATAGAGGTGGTTGGCCGGCACGAAGCCATGCTGTCGATAAAAGCGCAACCCTTCGGCAATCCGGTCTGGAAACAGCGGGCGCACCTGGGACCAGTCGAGAGGAGGCGTAGGCAGGTAAGTGGCCCGGTCTATTACGTTTTTCAGATGCTGATCGCGGCGGGGGACCACGGCCGCATCGAGCTCATGGCGCACCAACATGGTGTCCAACGTCTGATCCGGCGGCACGCGGTGCAGGGTGATTCCGGGGGGAGGGGTAAACCCGGTGGCCCCGCCGTGGCTGAAGGTTTCGGTCCGCTCCATGTACCAGGTGATGGCGGTATCCGGAACGCCAAAGTCGTGAGCCAGTGCACCCCGCAGCCACAAGGAGGCCGTCTGCTGGTATTCGGGGACTCCGACCCGCTTGCCGCGCAGGTCGGCTGGAGCTTCAATCCCAGAGGCGCTGTGCACCCAGAGTTCGGTGTGCATGAAGCGGCGGGAGGGAAAGACCGGGATGGCGACCAGGTCGCTGCCGCGCTCCTTGGCGATTAGGTAGGAGGAGATGGACATCTCGGCGATGTCAAATTCCCCAAAGCGCAGCTGTCGCCAAAACGTTTCCGAGGGGTCTGAGACGGTGGGGATTAACTCGACGCCTTCCACGGCTACCTGTCCGTCGATCAAGGGGTTGACTCGCTCATTGCGGCTGCTGATAAACGACAACCGGACTTTGGCCATCCTCTTCTCCTTCCTTGTATCTGCCACCTGGACAAGGGCGTTTTTATTCCCGCCGTGGTTTCCGGCAAGGCTCGATGGAACGGCGCTCCGTTCAGCAGTTCGAGGGAGGACCCCCAAGGGTGGGTGGCTCGGGGAAGTTGCTGGAGGGCTTCCCTTGGTCGGCAATCTCTTCAAGTAGGAATTTTAGATCAAGGGCGGCTTGCTGTCTGCCAAGGATTTCATTCATAGGGTAGAAAGAGCTTAGAAATCTTTCGCCGCGGTCTGAGGCAGGAGGGCCAGATTTTCCAGGCTTGGAGGGAGTGCAAGCAGGAGCCGGGTGAGATATGTCGAATACCTCAGGACTCGGCCAAGTGTACCAAGTCGGTTGCACACCGACGGTGATGACGAGGGAGGGGAGGGCCATGGGATCACAGCGACCCGGGGTGCTCGGGATCACCTTGGATGTCGAGCGCGCGTACGCGTGGGAACGCTTGTTGGCCGCGGTCGACGCCTGGCGTTGGTTGGGGGTGGCAAAGGACCAAGCCGAGGCGGGAGAATGGTTGTCTGCCTGCCGGGTCGGCGTGATCGACGCCCTTCATCCCGATTTCGTGACGCTCATTGGGAAGACTGCGGCGATGTGGCCCGAACTGGGATGGGTGATCGTCGGCAAAGGGCCGGCGGAAGTCAGCGCGCCGTCGGTATTGGTGCGGCTGCCCTACGATGTCGACGGGGAGACCTTGCGGGCCGCGGTGCGCTTAGGCGTACAGGGGCTCGGCGCGCTGCGCGGAACCCAGCAGGCGGAGATTGAGGCGCTCAAGGCGCGGTGTGACGCCTTGACCCAAAGTTTGGGAGAACTTTGGGAACGTCAACGGCGCCTAAGCCTGCTTTCCCGGGGTATGGCCCAGATTGCCTCTCTGCGCGCCGTCGAGGCCATGTTGCAGGCGGTGGTCGACTTAAGTCGGGAGCTCTTCGACGCCCGCTATGCCGCCCTGGCCGTGCTCAATCCAGATGAGAGCATCGCCCAGTTCATCACCTCGGGAATGAGCAGCGAGGAAATCGCCCGGCTCGGCTCGTTGCCACGCGGCCGGGGCTTGTTGGGAGAGGTCATCCGGACTCGCCGCCCCTTGCGGGTGTCCGACATAGCCAGCCATCCTTCCTCAGTCGGATGGCCACCCCACCATCCGCCGATGCGGACGTTTCTCGGGGTTCCGATGGTGTTTCAGGATGCGGTGGTAGGCCACCTCTACCTGACGGAGAAACGGGGGGGTCCCTTTACCGAAGCCGACCAGGAGTTGTGTGAGCTCTTGGCTTACCAAGCGGCGGCGTTGATTTCCAATGCCCGGCTCAACCAGGATTTGGAGCGGTTGGCGGTGGTGGAAGAGCGCCAGCGGATCAGCATGGAGCTTCACGACGGGACGCTGCAGACGATTTTTGCCGTGCTGTTGGGCCTGGATACCGTGCTGCAGGAGTTGCCCCCCTCTGCCGAACGGGCTCGCGAGGCCTTAAACCACGCCGCCGACCGGTTAAGTCGGGCCACCCAAGACATACGCCGCTACATCTTGGACTTGAAGCAAAGCAGTCAGGACTTGCTGGAATCTATCCAGGTGGTGGCCCAGG
Organism: Bacillota bacterium; assembly: GCA_023512105.1. Lineage (GTDB taxonomy): Bacteria > Bacillota > Sulfobacillia > Sulfobacillales > Sulfobacillaceae > JAIMAE01. The sequence continues at coordinate 2,898 of JAIMAE010000228.1, forward strand.
ACCTGGCCATCACCCAGAAGCTGCGCATTCACACCGCCGACCCCAGCTACCGGAACTTGACGCTGGATGAGATTGAGCACCTGCGGGCCTGGGTGCGGGAGGCCTTGACCAACGTGGTGCGTCATGCCCACGCTCGCCAGATCGACATCACTTGGCGCAAGACAGACCACCAATACCATCTGGTGGTGGAGGATGACGGGGTGGGGTTTGACTTGGAGGCCGTGCCGGCCTCCGGTCACCACGGATTGCGTCACCTCCAGCAGCGCGCCGAGCTGTTAGGCGGGCGGGTGCACATCCACAGCCGGCCCCGTCAGGGCACGCGGGTCGAACTGGTGGTGCCGCTGCCGTCGCGGGCGGGGTGAGGGGAGGAGGCGGGGGCCTCGCCTCGCTGGCGGGCCCGCCACCGCCGGCCGGCCCACCAGAAGAGGGGCGGGTAGAGGATCACGAAGCCGACCAGGGCGGCGTCGATGGTACGGGCAAACGCCTCTGCGCGTTCGGGGGTGGTGAGGGCGAGGCTTCCGAGCCAGATCGCGGTCATCACCGCGGAGGCGATCAGCCGGTAGGTGCGCCCGCCTTGGCGGGCCAGCGCGGGCAAGGT
>JAIMAE010000229.1 GCA_023512105.1 Bacillota bacterium
ACGATCTGGACGTCGTTCTGAATGCCGCCGTTGGCGGTCTGCAGCAGATTGACCGCTTGATTGGCGTTGTTTGTAGCTTCCGAAATCCCCCCTAATTCACCACTCATCAATGTAGCGATGGCAAGGCCAGCAGGATTGTCCGCCGGAGAGTTAATTTGGTAACCAGTCGATAGCTCCTGCTCTAACTGGTTGAGAACATTTGTGGTGTTGCTCAACGCGTTTTCGGCAAATAACGCTGGAATATTGGTATTGATAATCATCTCAGTTCCTCCTTGAACTGGTGGTATTCTCGTTCCCTCGAGCGAAGGATTCCTTTGCTCCTTCGTCTTCTAATGTAACCGGAACAATTAGTTGACACCAAACCTTTAGCTCGATTTGCGGATCAGCGAAAAGCAGGGCTAAATAATGCCTCTCCATGTGGGCCATAAGTTTGGCTCAGTTAACGGATAGGCTATAGAATGGAATAGCAACCGCATTCTTGAAGCTACACGCCGGCAACCACACGCAACACTTTTTAAAAGCCAAGGAAGTGAGTCGATGTTTTTAGTGGTTATCGGCACTCGTCCAGAAGCCATAAAGTTGGCGCCCATTATTTGGGAACTGAAAAGAGGTAAATCACCTCATGTTGTGGTGCATTCCGGCCAACATACTGACCTAGTAGCTCCAATCTTCGACGAGTTGGAGATTCAAATAGATTTTTATCTACACGCGATGGTTCCTGGTCAAGAGCTGCACCACCTGCTTGCGACCTTGGTTCGACGATTAGGTGACATCATTCAACAAGTCCGTCCCACCTTTACCATCGTACAGGGCGACACAACCACCGCCCTGGCTGGCGCACTTTCAAGTGTATATAACTGCGTGGAGGTGGCGCATGTTGAAGCCGGTTTACGGACGCATCACTTGTGGTCGCCTTTTCCGGAAGAAGCGAATCGCAAAAGCGTCGGCGCTCTTTCATCGCTACACTTTGCCCCTACCGTGGAGGCATACCAAAACTTGATACGCGAGGGCATCCCCAAAGAACGCATTACCCTGGTCGGCAATACGGTTGTAGACACGCTTTATAAATACAAGCAACCTAAAATCAAAAACACGAATCTAATACTGGCCACCATCCACCGGCGCGAAAATCATCGGTTTTTGGACGAAATATTTTCCGCCTTACTGTATCTGAGCAACAGCTTTCAAGTCGTTCTTACAGTCCATCCTAACCCTGCGGTAAAAGAGGCTATCAAAAAGTTACCGAGGGCTTCAAATTTGCAGATTCTCCCGGCTCCAAGTTACCTTAGTTGGCTCCGGCTTGTTCAAACCGCCGCTTTGGTCATCACCGATTCTGGAGGTGTTCAAGAAGAATGTGCTAGCTTAGGCATTCCTTTACTGGTTGCCCGTGATACTACGGAACGGCCCGAGATTATCCAAGGAAAGCACGGTTACTTAGTAGGGCACCATCGCGAAACCATTGTCTCGTATGCAGAAATGGCTATGCGGGGAAAGCTCGAATTTCGAGTAGGGCAACCTTTCGGAGACGGGCATGCAGCCCAACGCATCGTGGCTAAACTATTACAGGAATGGCGAAAGGCGGGCGCTTAATGAAGGTCTTAATCGCTTCATGTATTCGACAAAAAGAGTCGATCTTCCGAGAGTTTCTCCAGTCTTTAGTAAATCTCAACACCGAAGGGCTTGAGATCCGGTACGCTTTTATTTTCCACAACTGGCCCGAAGGAGAACGTATAGCACGGGAATACCAATTCCCGTCGTCGGTTCACTTTGCACATTATCAGTCGGCGAATCAGTATATTGCATCCGAGAAGGGCCATCAGTGGACGGCGCCATTAATCGAAGATATGATAACCATGAAAAATTCACTACTAAATTTTGCAAAAGACAACTTCTTCGACTATGTATTCCTTGTTGACTCCGACTTATATTTACCTCCCCTAACATTGCAGGTGTTGTTATCTAGAAAACGCGACATAATAGCTGAGGTCTTTTGGACGAGATGGGAACCACAACAGGCTCCTATGCCCAACGCCTGGGATTATGATCACTATTCTTTCTTCGACGGGAGCTTGGACCTATACCGTATCCCCTCGTGCTACCGGGTTGGAGGAACCGGCGCCTGTATGCTCATTTCCAGGGCAGCCATTGAGGCAGGAGTAACTTATAGTCGTTTCAACAATGTCTCTTGGTGGGGCGAAGATAGGTACTTCCAACTTCACGCTCAAGCCCGTGGATTCGACCTTTGGCTGGATACCACTTGCCCAGTCTTTCACATCTACCGCGAAAGCCTCTTAGGAGAGTTACAATTGTGGAAGCAAAATGAACTGCCCAGGCTTCCTTACCCCGATATTCGCCACAAGTCTCGGCCTCGTTTAACGGCCCTAATGATAGTTCGAAACGAAGCTAACCGCTACCTGAACGAGGTTCTTCAGATGCTAAACGAAATCGCGGACGATATCGCAATAGTTGACGATCACAGTAACGACAACACAGCTGATCTTTGTGAAACAAGTCCCAAGACAAGAGTACTTCGCCTACCATTGAGTCTGTTTGCGATGGAACATATTCTCCGGGAATTAGCCTGGCGGTGGGCAATGCAGACCGCGCCAGATTGGGTCTTGGCCATAGACGCTGATGAAATCATCGAACATCCAGAAGGAATTAGGGGGTTGATGCTTTCTCCTGATGTAGATATTTGGGCCTTCCGAATATTTGATATGTGGGATCCAAGGCATTACCGTGAAGACAACTATTGGAACGGGCACACCAGGTATACACCGATGTTGTTAAGAGTGTTTCCAGGTTTTCCATATACATGGGACCAGAATAAGCATCACTCTTTCAGGTTACCTTCGAATCTCGGGCGTTTTGTGATAGGGAAAAGCGACATTCGGATACAACACCTAGGGTGGATGCGGCCTGAGGATCGCCTGGCCAAGTATCATAGATATAAAGAGATGGACCCCGAGGGTACCTGGGGGCTGAAGGAACAATACGAGTCCATTCTAGACGAGAATCCTCGCTTGGTAGAATGGTAGGCTGACAATGTATTGCTCCCTCCCCATATTGCTAAATATCGCCCGAGTAAGTCATGCTATTTTGTGTAAGGAGGTGGTGCGATTATGGAGCGAAGGAGCCGCTTCGCCGGCTGGGAATTTCACATCCAACGGGGGCCGGATGGGTTAAGCATCCGAGTTCAGTCCAATCCCGAGTACCGTCAGGCCAAGCAAGAGGTGTTTCAGCTCTTGGACCAGGTGCAGGAGCAGGCCAAGTCTGTAGGGGTCTCTGCTGTGGAATTGATGGGCCACTGGTTACGGACGCGGTGGAATGGGTTAACCGGTCGGCGGTAAATTATGGGCATCCTGCATTGAATTTCCAGTTCCCGGTATGGTAGAATCCGCCATACGGGGAGGGAGGAAATTCCATGTCTACCGCCCGC
>JAIMAE010000230.1 GCA_023512105.1 Bacillota bacterium
GCCGGGAACCGCCAGCCCACGGTGGCACTCACAAAATCTAACGATCCGCCGGCCTGCACGTTGCTCGGGATAGCGGTCCAGGTGACGCCGCCGTTGACGGTCTGGTACAGCCGGCCGTCCAATGCCCATCCCACCGAGGGCGAGATAAAGTCGACGGCGGTCGCCCGCCCGGGCAGCGCCTCGCCCGGGGTCCAGTGGGCGCCACCGTCGGTCGTCCGGTACACCACGGTGTGGGGAGTCCCGCCCATGACCGGTGTCAGATAGGCGGCCATCACCGCCTGCGCGGCGCCGAAGAACTGGGGGATGGCGCACGTCACGAGGCTTGGGGTGCCGCCTACGGGGGGCACGGCGGCGGGCTGCCACGTCCGGCCGCCATCTTGGGTGTCATACACCCACGCGCCCGGGGCCGCTTGCTCGCCGACCGCGACGCCATGGGCCGGGCTGCCAAACGCCAAGCCGATTTTGTCCCCGCCAAACGGCAAGGTGCCGGGACCGGCGCGGTTGAGGCCAGCACCCCCGACCAGCGTCCAGGTCTTGCCGGCGTCTTGGGTCCGGTAAATGCGGACGGCCTCGCTCCCCGCGGCACCGCCCAGGAGCGTCTCCAGCCAGCCGTGCCGAGAATCCGGCATGCTCAGGGCGAGGACGGGCGTGCCAGCATGGGGAAGGTTCACCCGGGACCAGGAGGATCCCCCATTTTGGGTTGCCCATACCACCACGGTACTGCCTCCTGGCCTTTGGGGGACCGCCACCACAGCCTCCTGGGAGCTCGGAAATTGGGCACCGGGGTAGGCACCGCGCGCGTCCAGCGGGCCAGCCCCGGGGAGGCCTTGGTATCCCTTTGGCGTCACGTTTTGCCACTGCTGCCCGCCGTCTGCAGTCCGGTATACGCCGGATAAGGTGAGGGCCCAGCCGGTCTCGGGGGTCACCATGGTGAGGCTGACAGGTGCCAGCAGTGCTGGGGGAGGCGATGAGCCGCCCGTCAGGCGGCCTAAGGACTCCCCGGAAGCCGGCGCCTGAGACCGGGTGCGACTACCGCGCGCGCTCGATACGCTCAAAGGACGTGAGGAGGGAGGAGAGGGCCTGGCCGTGGTAGGACGATCCCCACAGGCGGCCAGGACGACACTGAAGCCGAGCAGCCAGGGGCCCCATGTCATGCGTGTACGTCGGTTCACGAGACTGCCTCCCTTCGTCGCTGTCACCCGTGCTGAGCGCATCGGGCCGCCTGGAGCCCTCAACCGGCTGTGGGTGGGCTAGGGGCTCCAGGTTCGGCCGCCGTCCGTGCTGACGACTCGGAACCGGGTGCCGTCCATGAGCCGCGCCGTCAGGGTCAGCCGGCCATCGGCAAAGCGCGCCAAGTGCGGCGGTTGGGTATTTACCGGGGGGCTTGGGCAGGCAATGGTGCTGCGGCGCCACGATCGGCCCCCGTCGGTGGAGCGATACACGATGAGGAAGGCCCCTCCCTCCGCGGGCTGGACGATCACCCCGTCGTGGGCATTCCAAAACAAGAGTCCGGCGGCCCCGACCGTGTCGGGAAACGTCTGCGGTGCCGTCCAGGTGGTGTACGCGATGAGCGCCCACCGCCGCCCCCCATCGGTGGTGCGAAAGAGAAACCAGGGTTCCTGCGCGGTGGCCGGCGCTCCTCCGGCCAACAGCCACCCGGCCCCGCCCGCCTGGGTCGTGGCCAGGGGGGGCGCGGCGCCGGGAGTGGGCTTGGTGAGCAAGAGGTGCACGGCCTGGGTTACCGTGGCGGGGGGAGGCAGGGTCATCGAGCGGAGCACCGCCTCGACCGTGACGGCTTCATCGGCGGGGGCTCGGAGCAGCACCTGATACAGCGTCCCCGAGCCGCTGAGATCCGAGACCGTCGCAATCAGCATTCCGTGCTCCTGTGCCCAGGTCTCCGTGAAAAAGGGGCTCCGGTTCCAGGGGTTGGCCGTGAGGCCCGGCGGTTTGGGCAGCTGGGGCACCAATTGAAAGAAATTGCCCGCGACCGGATCATGGGTCTGCAACGTGAGGTGCACCCCGCTGCCCCCCGATATGGCCAGCGTCGACCCTGCCGGGGACAACCCGGTCGATGGGCCTACCACCCAGCTCGCGGGAATCGCGACCGATAGCCGGTGAAGTCGGACGCGCCGAACGGACAAGGGCGCACCAGGCCGAGATGGGGGACGGGCCGGGGTCGTCGGCGATGGACTGGTCGTTCCGGGCGGTGGCGGCGTGGACGGTCTGGACTGCGATGCCACGGGGCTGCCACAGCCTGCCAGCGCGAATAGCGCCACCCCAATCCCCGCCGTCGTCCATTTTGCGCGCCCCATGGCCCTCGTCTCCTCCAGCTGTGCGAGTCCTGCGATTTCTAGAACGCCGATCGAGGGGAAAGCGTTACCGAGTGGCTACGGCGGCCTACGGTCAGGGGCGGTGGTGCGAAACGGTGCTGCGACACGCGGCGCGCCACCAAGCGGAAGCCCCCGAATGCCGGTCTTATACCCCGACTCGCAAGGCATGGGGAGCTGCCCCTTTGAGGCCGCGTTGTCCTCCGTGGGCCCATGGGGCGAGCCCTCTTAGGGAGGTGCCGCGCGGCGGTACCCGGTGGTCTCCTGAGCGACGCGGTTCGTCGCGACCACGCGGGCCCCCTGGCGAGATGACCGCACGAGATGCGGGGGCCCAAAGCGGTTCCCGTTTGGGGTGGACTTGGTTTCCGCCAGACGCTGAGGGGGAAGGGGTCTGCGGTGGGAACGGGAGCCGAAGACTCCCGGAAACAGGACTGGCCAGGGCGAGGCGAGAGCGTGTCACGGTTCGCCGGCGTCGTGGGTCGGCGGGAAGCATCCGCGACCGAGGAGCACGGTATTGGCCTCGGGCCGAGCAAGGGCGCGGGCGTCGGTAGCCAAAAGCCCGATGCCACGGAGCCTGGTTCATGTCCCCAAGGGGTTCTTACCGGTCACCTTTTTCCTCTGGGTACCGTTAGCACCACAGAGCGCCATGCGACGGCTTTTGGATCGACCTCCGGTGGCACCGGGGGGCTTCTGGCTCGTCATCGTGGCGAGGAAGGAGGAGAGCTTGATGTTTGGCCTAGCGGGTAAGGCCGTGGTCGGGACGCTGGTCCTGGTTGCCGCCGTCATTCTTGTGCCTCGTGCCGTAGCGGCGCCCGGGAGCGCAACGCCGACCTCCGTGAGCATTAGCCGAACGGGAGGACTGGCGGGCGACCACATTCCGCCTCTGGCCACCGTTCGCGTCACCGACCCTGGCCTCGTGCGGACGTTGTACCAGACGGTGCGCACGCTCCCCGCCATGCCTGCGGGCGTCTACAACTGCCCCGCGGATGTTGGGGTGCGGTACCGATTGGTGTTCGCGCGAAGGGGGCGCGTGGAGCTTACCGCGGTGGTCGACGCCAATGGTTGTAGGACGGCGATCCTCACCCCCGGCCA
>JAIMAE010000002.1 GCA_023512105.1 Bacillota bacterium
CGCAGGTCACGCCCGACACGGCCATCGCCCTCGAAGCGACCGGAAATGCGTTCGCGATCTATGATGCGCTGGCGGCGCGGGCCGGTCAAGTCGCCGTCGCCCATCCGGCCGCGCCGCGACGACTTGGCGCGGGCCGCCACACCGACCGGGTGGATGCCGAACGGTTGGCGCGGAGGTTGGCCCTGGGCACCCTCCCGCAGGTCTGGGTGCCCCCGGCGGAGATCCGCGCCCTCCGGACGTTGATTGCGCATGTCACGGCCTGCCAGGAAACGGCGGCCGCGTGGAAAACCCGGGCCCAGAATGCCTTGTTGCGGGCGGGCTGGGCCGTGCCGGCCGGCACCGATCTCGCCCGCTGGCTCGCCGCCCACGGGACCGAGTTGGACCAGGATGCGCAGTTGCTGGTCACGAGTGCGTTGACCGTGGCGGCGCAGCTGGAGGCCGAAGCGGAGCGGGTTCGCGCCGAAGTGCCGCACCGGGTCCACGAGCAGCCGGCTTTGCAACGGCTGTGGAGTATCCCGGGCATCGGGCCCTGGACAGCCGTCGTGATCTGGGCTTGGCTGGGCGATCCCCACCGGTTTCGGCGGGCCCGGCAAGTCACTCGCTACGCGGGCTTCGACCCGACGGTCCATCAATCTGGCCAAGCCGATTGGCGGGGGCATATCAGTCGGCAAGGGCCCCCGCTCTTACGCAAGGTGCTGGTGCAAGCGGCGTGGCAGGCGGTGCGGCAGCCGGAGACGGAATGGGCGGCGTTTTATCGGCGGGTGGTCAAGCGGTTAGGGCCCGGGCGCGCGATCGTCGCCGTCGCGCGGAAGTTATTACTGGTCGCCTGGCGCATCTGGCGGGAGGGGCGGTGCCTCCGCGAAGTCGACCGCGTCCGCTATGCCCAAAAACTCCGGCGGATTCAGCGGTGGCGGGAGACCCATCCCCGGTATCCGTGGGCCGAGCGTTTGGCCCAATGGGGCATCGCGGCCCCCGAGGCGGTGCCGCAGTCGATTTAGGGGGGCGGCGGCGCGTTGCCGGGCCGCCCGCTCCCGCCAGCAGCGGGTTCCGAGACCCCGGGATGCGGGGGTGCGACCCATCCGCGCGCGGGACGGCCTTTGTTGCCCACGGCTGCTACCGAGAAAACGGCCGCTCTGCGGCCGGGGCGGGGCTTGACGCCCATCATACCCACATTTCCATTCTGGTGATCCTGGGTCAATTTATCGCTAACGCTGACACCGCACGCCCTCCTGATCCCAAGCCCTGGATTCACAAAATATCTTTGGGGGCCCCTGACGAATCTAGGGTGGCATATCCCTGCAGAGGATATATCTCCCTTAGCGGGCAAACCATCTACCCCAAGATCGCGGTTCGGAGCCAGGCCTGAACGGAGTGGGCACCGTCCCTCACTAGGCGATCGACGATTATGCGCAATGCCACTTTTCGCGTATAGCCGGTTGCACAGTGGAACCATGTCGCCAGTTCTATGGCCGAGACCGCAGGAGTCTTTGGTGGGTAGTAGGCCTGAAGCCCCACGTAAATGCCACCGATTGGCCTCCGTTGTTCCGTGCGTGGTGGCCAGCGGGTTACTGGCCGGATTTGGGGGAACGGCCCAGGCGGGCCTAGAGCGGGGTCGGGCAGCGGGGCCGTGGCCACCACCCGAGAGCGTCGGTGTAACAATCGCGGGGCGTGCTAACATAGACCCGACAGTACTGACCAATGAACGAGGAAGGATTAGAATGTTCGATCGGAGCTCGTCAATTCCGCTGCACCTGCAAATCAAGACCCGTATCTTGGAAATGGTCCGTCAGACCCCCCCAGAGGACCGCGCCAAAGCGCTCTTTACGGAAACCGCTTTGGCGGCTCACTTTGGCGTTAACCGGTTGACAGTCCGCCAAGCGGTTACAGAACTGGTGCGCGAGGGCGTGTTATATCGTGTCCGCGGGAAGGGAACATTCATTTCACCCCCCAAGGTAGAAGGCCAATTGCAGCACATTGAGCACTTTCTGGAGGAATGGCGCGAGCAACAGCACGATCCCCAATGCGAGGTCTTGTTTTATGGCTGGGTCGCGGTACCCGAGCCTTATGCTGAGTGGCTCCAGATGACCCCTGGCAGCAAGGGGCTTTGTTTCCGGCGACTACGGCGTCTTCAAGGAGTCCCGCTAGCCCTGGACGTGCGATATCTTCCACCATTTTTTGGACACCTGTTGCAACATGAAGATATTGTAGAACATCCCGCTATCGACGCCATCGTAGCGCGCACGAAACTAGCCATCCAGCGGGTGGAAATGCACATCGAAGCGGTGGCGGCGGGCGTCGCCGAGGCGGCTTGGTTAGCAGTGGAGGAAGGAGCGCCGCTTCTGCGCCGCTCGATTATCATTGCCGTCGGGAGCGGAGAACCAGCCATCGCGGGGTGGTCGTTATATCGGGGGGATCGTTATCGGTATCGTGTCGTGCTTCCACACGCCTAGTGATTTGCGTGTCCACGACCTTGCAAAAGGAATAGTCTTCAGACTACAATGATCATGTCTAGATAAAGTAGACAAGGTGGGGAACAGGGGTGGCCTTGACCATACGACGCTATCGGCCTGAAACCGTCGCCGCCGGACCCTCCAACGGATGGCGCGGCTCCCAACTGGTGATAGACCTTACCCAGCTAAAGGCTCATCTTGAAGCACGGATGCACATTCGTGTGCACGTCGAATTGGTCCCCCCCGAATCCGGTCGTGTGGTGCGAGATATCCGCGATCTCTGGCAAGTTCGCGCCAAGTTGGCACCAGCGGCTCTTTTGCCGTACGCATTGCCTGGCCAGCCACAAGACGGGCGGGGAAGCGGTGTCACCATCGTGGTGGAACGCCTAGCGTTGTGCATTTCCGGGGAGGGAGCCGGTAACGTCACCCCTTGTATGCTCCCCATGGGGGATCCGTCCCTCCCGCTGTCCGACCACTGGCTCCTTGAAGTAGCGCCAGCAATAGGCCCCGCATGGGACGAGTCGGACGAGGTGCGGATGAAGACTGCCCTGGCGGAGTGGATGCAGGCGGCGATCCCGGGACTCCAACCACCGCCGGGCTGTGTACAAGAGGAAACCTGGCAAGAGCCCGCCCCGACCGCCTCCCGGCACCCCGAACGACCGGCGATCGGTCACTGCTATCTCGTGCAATCGCAGGGCTCTTTCCGTAGAACCTTCTTCCAAGGCAGTCCCTGCGACACGCTACGGCCAACGGTCGTTAGTCCCTTGGTCATAATGGACGGGGCATTGGTCTCCAATAACTACGTGGTGTGTGCTAACCGTAACCCCACGTACTTTCACGCCGAAAATCCTCTCCTCCGCGGTCTTCTGCAACGACACGGCCAAGATCTCCAGATGGCGTCCGTGGTGCTTTTCACTGCCCCCGGCGACGAAGCCGCTAAACGCGCCACGGCGGCGGAGGTTGCCCAGATTGCCCGATCCCAATGCTGGGACGCGGCCGTGGTGACCAAAGAAGGTGGGGGCAACACCACCGTCGATCTCATGTTGCTCGTGGGCGCTCTGGAGGCTGAAGGGATATCCGCGGTAGGGATGGTCAACGAATCCGCCGGGCCCCAAGGGGACCAGCCCCCCCTAGTGGTGCATCACCCGGCGGCCGACGCCTTGGTGAGTACGGGGAACGTTGAGGCGGTCTGGCCAGGGGGGACAGATGCTTCCGGAGGGGCGCTGACCGCCTGGATCGCGGGAGCCACCAGTCTCCTCGGCGCGGGGCAGTGGGGCTGTGTCGAGGATTGATCGGGGAGGGCGAGACGCGTGCGGCTAGTCCACTATCTGAATCAGTTCTTTGGGCAAGTCGGAGGAGAAGAGGCTGCCGACACCGCGATTTTGGTGCGAGCGGGGGCCGTGGGCCCTGCGCGAGCCGTGGCAGCCGCCCTGGGAAACGCTGGGGAAGTCGTCGCCACCGTGATCGCCGGGGACAATTGGGTCAACGCCGACCTCGAGGCACGGGCACAACTGATTTGTGATGCGGTAATGGAGCACTCGCCGGACGTGGTGTTGGCCGGCCCCGCGTTTGGGGCAGGGAGGTACGGGGTGGCGGTCGGTGAGGTGGTCCGGCAGCTTACCGCGCGCGGGTGCATTGCGGTTGGGGCAATGGCACCGGACAACCCGGCACGCGCACTCTACGCTTCCCGCGGTTATCTCGTACCCTGTGACCCAAGCGTGCGGGGAATGTCAGCGGCACTGTCCGATATGATGCGATTGGCCATCGCCTTACATCGCGGGGAGGCGGTGACCCATGACCGCTTTGCCTACTATCCTCGGGGACGTCGGATCATGCTTCGCCATAACGCTCCCGCAGCTGAACGCGTCATCGCCTTGGCAGTGGCCAAAGCGCGAGGAGGGACGTACCGCACTGAGATACCCCGCCGGGCCTCTCTGGAATGGGTAGCCGCGCCGCCCGTCGCCTCCCTGGCCGACACCATCGTGGTGCTGGCCACTGATGGGGGGGTGGTCCCCTGCGGGAATCCCGATCGGATTGAGGCGTCTATGGCTACCAAATGGGGGCGGTATCCGTGGGAAGCCTTGACATGCCTTGAGATCTCGCATGGTGGCTATGACCGCCGGTTTGCCCAAGAGGATCCCTGCCGGGTCTTGCCCTGGGACGGTCTTGAACACTGGCGGGCCGTTGGGGTGATTGGAGGGGTCTTCCCATATTGGTATACCACCGCTGGCAATGCGACCGCACCAAGTGTGTGCGAGGCGATGGCGGCTCAGATTCTATCCGACATCGAAGCGATACGGGGACAAGTAGGGGTGTTGCTCACGTCGACCTGAGGCACCAGCACACGCTGCGGCGCAGCGTTAGCTCGGTGGCTTGAGGCGCACGGGGTGCCGGTAGTGCAGATCACCACCATGACAGGCGTGGCCAAAGCCTTCGGGGTGCCGCGAGTTTGGCCTGGTCATGGTATTGCCTTTCCCGTGGGGGATCCGGAACGGCCCCGGGAGGCTGAACGGGCTTGGCGAGTCGAATGGGTCCACGAGGCCCTGGCGCTGTTGACCCAAAGGGTGCCCGCACCCCAATCCAAGGAGGTCTAGCCATGGGCGGCGAGTCGTTCACCGAGGTCGGCGCGCGTCGCCGATGGAGCGCCCTATGAGTCTCAACCGGGCGGGAGGCTCCTCCGAGTTCCTCCCGCGTACTGCCTACGCAGGCTCCGCGCAAGCCCTTTCGGTCGACTTATCGCCATTGTCCGCCGTCGGTCTTGGTTACCGAGGACCCGGCATCCGCGATGATGGGCCCCCGTCAGCCGCGCCGAGGTCGCACCTCGGCAGGAGCACCGAGGGATCTCTGGGGCTCATGCCGCGCTCCGGGTTGCGGCAGTTCGCGCCGCTGGGGCTAGTGTCCACCAAGGCCGGATCCTTAGGCGGTCGGGCCTGGAGGCTAAGCGCCACCGACAGGCGTAGGTGACCGGTGAGTCGCGGCGGGAGTTGACGCGCTCACGGGACCTGAAGAGGAGGTCTGAGTAGTGGCCGCAATCCACGGAATTGCTTATATCTTGGCGCATGTGCCCGACCTGGTACGGTACGGGTCCAAGCCCTACCGTGAGGCGGTTCAGAATCCCACATGGTTGGAGGTCTTCGAGCCGCATCTCAGGACCAGCGAGGCAGCTCGGTCCTATCTGCCCCACCAGGTGTTCATCGGAGCGGAATCCCCGGAGGTGCTCAAGGCGACTCCGCGTCCTTGGCATAGGCACCTTGCCGAGCCAGTCAGTCGCGGGCGATGGGGCTGGATCATAGAGGAGCCCTTGGTATACGCCCTGTTGCGCGCAGCAGACGTTGCCCAACTCGTGTGGCTCGAACCATCGTTCGAAGATCAGGCACGCGACCTCCTGGCGTCGCATCCGTTAACCCAGGCGCTTACATGGAGCCAGCCAGCGCCACGCCCGCGCGGCCCGAACGAGGTGGGAGGCGTGTTGCCGCTACAGTGGGGGAATCGGCTGGTGGGAGCCGTTCGCGGAGACCACCAAACTGACGAGGCGCTGACCGCCGGAGTTCTGCTGGAAAACCTGCTCAGCAAAGTGACTGGGTACTTGGCAATTCAAGCGCTGCGGGCGCTTCTGCCGGACTATCCATGGGGTGCCTTGCCTTACCTGATTGGCACTGGGGAGGAGGCGATTGGCGACCGGTATCAGCGAGGAGGCGGGAATTTGGCGAAAGCAGTGGCCCACATGGCCAGCCTTCAGCAGGCGACGGGCTGCGACGTCAAGGCCTTCTGTGCGGCGCCGATCCACGCCATTCCAATTGCCGCTGGACTGGTCGATTCGGGTATCTACCCTCATGTGGTGCTGTTCGGGGGTGGGTGTCTGGCCAAATTGGGGATGAAAGTGCTCAGCCATCTTCGGGCTGATATGCCGATCCTGGAGGACGTGCTGGGCGCATTCGCGATGTGGGTAGGCCCAGACCAACCGGGGACGGCCCATATTCGCCGCGAGGCGGTAGGGCGACATCCGGTGGGCGCGGGGGCTCAACCTCAGGCCATCTATGAGGCGCTCGTGGCGGACCCTTTGCGACGCGTCGGGCTTACGATGCGCGACATCGACCGGTTCGGCGTGGAGATGCACAACCCGGACATCACGGAGCCGGCAGGCGGTGGGGATATCCCGCGGACCAACTATCGTACCCTGGCGGCCTTGTCCATCTACCATGGTGAAGCGTCTCGCCATGAGTTGGACGCATTGGTGGATCGGTGGAGCTACCCAGGATTTTCGCCCACTCAGGGACATGTTGCAGCGGCGGTACCGGCCCTGGGGTGGATTTTAGAGGAGTTCCGGAATCATGGCGCGGGACGGGCCATGTTGGTGGCCAAGGGCAGTTTGTTTTTGGGACGAATGACGCCCCAATCTGATGGATCCTCCGTGCTTTTGGAGGCGCAATGAAACGGCCAAGGAGGCAATGAACCGCAATGAGCCTGGTAACCGAGGTAACCCGGGACGAGCTGGACCAGGAAGTACTCCGTGAGCCTGGCATCGTCGTGGTAGACGTTTGGGGTCCGCGTTGCGGGCCGTGTTTACAACTGATGCCGGTGGTGGAAAAGCTCGCGGCGGAATGGGCACCCATGGTCCGGGTAGTGAAGCTCAACAGCCAGACAAATGCGATGTGGTGTGTGCGCCGCCAGGTTTTGGGCCTCCCGACGTTCTTGATGTTCAAGGACGGCAAGGAACAGGCCCGCCTGAGCGGGGACGTGACGCCGGGGCAACTGGAGACCTTCTTTCGCGAAGCCGCCCAACAAGCTTCCGGAGATAAACAGTGAGAGTCGATGGGAATGGAGGAAGAGCGATGTTAAGTCTTCGAGGCAAACGCGTCATCGTCATAGGCGATCGGGATGGGGTACCGGGCCCGGCCATTGAGGTCTGTCTACGGGCCGCCGGTGCCGAGGTGGTTCACGCCGTAACCGAATGTTTCGTGTGAACCGCAGCAGGCGCCATGGATCTCGACGAACAGGCGGAGATCCAGCGGGTGGCAACCCGGCATCCAAATCAACCGTTGTTGGTGATGCTGGGATCCGCCAATGCCGACAGCGCGGAGATCGCTGCGCTGACGGTAACGACTGGTGACCCTACGTTTGCAGGTCCATTGGCCGGCGTCCCGTTGGGATTGCCTGTCTATCACGTTTTAGAGTCAGAAGTCAAGGCCGTCATTCCCCCGGAGGTCTTCTCCGAACAGGTGGGAATGATGGAATTGGTTCTTGATGTTGCTGCTATTGAGGCGGCGTTGCGTCGAGTACGCCAGGAGGCAGGCGTCGACTCTTCACCGTCATGAGAGCATGGCCAAGATCCCGGCAAGGGATCTTGGCCTCTTTGTTATGGCTTAATCTCGGATTGCGAACAAGAGGGGGTAATGGAAGATGAAGTCGGAATTGCGCTATCTCTGGCTAGCCATTGGGCTCGGGTCGATGGTGTACCTGACCAATTACACCGACAAAGTCGTGATGAGCAGCATGGGTCCCCACGTCATTCAGGCCTATCACTTTAGCAAGATTGAGCTCGGCGTCATTTTCACGGCTTTTGCCCTCACCTATACGTTTCTGCAGGTTCCGATCGCGTGGTGGGCCGACCGTACCGGGCATCGTCGGGGCGTCGCCGCGATGACGGCGTTTTATGGCGTATTTACCGTACTCAGCGGTATGGTGGCTAGCAATCTTGGGCTACTAACCGCCGTGCGAGCCCTGGTGGGCGTTGGCGAGGCCGCCTCGATGCCGGCCGTAACAGGGGGGTTGACAAAATGGGTGCCAAAACCGATGCGTGGCTTGTCCCAGGGTGTGATGCACGCTTTCACGCGGGTGGGAGCTGCCATAACCTTACCGGTCAGCGTCTTTGCCTTACTAGCGTGGGGAATAGGAGGTCCTTTTCTGGTATTTGGGGCGTTTACGTTGTTAGTCAGCGCACTGTGGTATGGCTTGTTTCGTGATCGCCAGTTGGACCCCGCTGCCCCCACCATGCGGTGGTCGTGGCGCCACGTTTTCGAGAATCAAAGTTTATGGGCCCTATGTCTTGCGGACTTCTGTTACTTTTACACCCTGACCATCTACTTAACCTGGCTGCCTAGCTTTTTGGTACTTCATCGTCATTTCACTTTGCTTAACGTAGGGATCTGGGGAGGGCTGCCGTTTTTGGGCGGTGCGTTGGGAGGACTGGTTGGGGGGCGTATCTCCGATTACTATGGGCGACGCACCGGAAACATGGCTTTTTGGCGCCGCATTGTGCCGTGCGTGGGAATGCTCGGTTCGGTCGCCTTGCTGTTGCCCGCTGCCTTTTCCCACAATCAGGCAGCGACGATTGCGCTGTTTACGGCGTCGTTCTTTTTCTTGGATGCTACCATCTCCGTCTTTTGGGCGATCGCCATGGACATCGGCGGGCCCTATGCCGGAACGGTGGCGGGGGTTATGAACACGTGGGCCAACATCGGCGGGATTGTCTCGCCCCTGGTATTCGGAATCTTGGTGCAATGGGGACATAGCTGGACACTGCCGTTCTTAGTGGCTAGCGCCTTAATGGTGGTGGGCTCCATTCTGGTATGGTGGATACGACCGGCAGAGCCGCTATTTGCAATCCCGGAGGGGTTGTCGAGTCCGTCGCTCTCTCAGACGAGTGGTTCAGGTAACTAAGAATCGTAAAGACCAGAAACATGGCTCGCGGCTGGGCGAGCGACCCCGTATTCTGCTGTCGGAATACAATTCGAGCCACAATTCCTGACGCGGGTAGTGCCGTAACGATGAGGTTCAGGAAGTGGATCCGGCGGTCTTTGCCTTAGAGCCCAGTTTCCATTACATTTGGTTGGAAGCGGTTGGTCCGACGAGGAGGTGACCGTACAAACTGAGTCCCGGGGAAGGGGTCCACTTATGGACTTCGTGCAACGGTTAAACTCAGGAGTCCGCGTGGCGAAAACACGGTGGTCCAAAGCCCGCAGCGGCCGCTCGCCTGCTGCACCTGCACGCGCGCCCCCACCCGTTGCACCACGTGCCAACAGGCCATCGCGCTGAGACTCGGAATCCACGCCCGCAACCGCCTACCCTGGGGCGGCCCGGCGGTTGCGGGCACCGCCTGCACCCCCAGCGCGGGGACCCCGGGGGACAGCCGTTCCCGCGGCGCCAACCCCAAGGCCGCGTCCACGGGGTAGTACCGCCGCCCCGTCGTGCGATCCTGGACATCGCGGCGCCGGACAGTCAGGGGGCCCATCCGCGCCGTCAGGTGCCGTTCGGCCTTGCAGACGACGTGGATGCGCTCGGCGGCCTCCGCACAGAGGGTGTCATCCAGGTGCTCGAACGCCGCGGTCAGCCATTGACGGGCCGACTCCATGCCACCACGCCCGTCTCTCACGCCACGAAATCCCGGGCCGTCCGCAAGCGTGCACGCATCTCCTCCATGCGGAGCAGGACCATCGGGATGATTGGCCGCATCGTTCACCCGAGACCTCCGGCCCTCCTCTTCGAGATGAGCCAACCGAGGAGTTCCCGGGAATCCCAACGATTCCCTGCGGAAGGTCTCGTCCTTTGGACGATCCCGGACCTAGAGAACGTTTACACGTATGGTGGGTGTCAAGCCCCGCCCCGGCCGCTCCGCGGCCGTCACGCGGAGTTGGCCGCCTCCGTAGTGGCGTCGGAGGGAGGCCCCCATTGCGCCCACCGCTCCGCGACCGGGATCCGGCTTGCCCGGGGCATCGTGGACGGTGCCCCGCAGGCCGAGCCAGGGGCGGATCACTGGCATCTGCTGCGGAATTTGGCCACGGCGGTCGAACGATTTTTCCCACAAGCGTATCCTCGCTACCGTGTCCCACCGATTTGACTTCGTGTTCACGCCCAATCATGCGTCCTGGCTCAACATCATTGACGTATTCTTTGCGAAGCTAACGCAGCCGCTGCTCCGAGACATCCGGGTGGCTTCGGTGGACGAACCCCACACGCACATCGTGCGGTCCCTAGACCAGATCAAGGCCGATCCCGCTCCGTTTCGCTGGTAGAGGAAACCCCGAACGCCTCTTGTAGATGCGCACACGATTTAAGAATGGTTGTACCAGGGGAGGCGTGACCGTCCTCCCCTGGACACTGTGACGAGGACAGGTGCCCGGAGGTCGCTATGATAACCCATAAAAGCGCCGGGCATTATCAGCGAGAATCTTTCGCTTCTGGACGTCGTTCAGTTGAGGGTGATTCGCGAAGTGGTGTGCCGCTTCTGGCTCCCGGTCATTGTGGGGGATGTCCGAAGCCCAGACGATGGCCTCGTCCCCGATCATTTCCAGCGTCGCCGGAAGCAGCCGCTCATACTCTTCGATACCAAAGAAGCATTGACCGCGGCGAATGTATTCGCTGGGGCGCTCTTGGGCCCGGTACTCCAAGAAAGGAAGACCAGGGCGACGACGGCGTACGTCGAAGTAGTACTCCATAATTTCCAGCCAGTAAGGAACCCACCCTACGCCGGCCTC
This sequence comes from Bacillota bacterium, assembly GCA_023512105.1. GTDB lineage: Bacteria > Bacillota > Sulfobacillia > Sulfobacillales > Sulfobacillaceae > JAIMAE01. Next base: position 10,925 of record JAIMAE010000002.1, read on the forward strand.
AAAAAACCCTACTTTCAAATGGGGGTGGCGATCCAAAACGCCTCCGGCGATTAAATGGACAAATGCGATCTGTACTTGAGCCCGGAAAGGAAAGGTAATCGCTGTAAAATTGGTGTCAAAAAGTTGGTTCAGGCCTGGTGCTGACCATCCGACGTGAATGATGAGGGGCAAGCGGTGAGCTTCCAAGGCGCTAAAAAAGGGGTCGAAGGCTGGGCGGTCGAGCGGTTCGTCGCGAACAGTCCCTAAAGTCATGACGCCCACTGCTCCGGCGGCTCGCGCCCATTCTACTTCCTTGACTGCGGCCGCGACGTCGGTCAACGTAACGACCGCCACCCATTTCAGACGCGGCTCGTTGCCTACAGCATCATCGATCCAACGGTTGTAGGCTTGATACAGGGCTACTTCCAATCGAGGGTCGGAGGCCAAACTATACGCTGCCACAAACAAGGTGGGGTAAAGAACTTGAAGGTCAATGCCTTCGCGGTCCAGGTCGGCCACGCGTGCTTTGGGGTCGCGCAACTCTTGACTGTCTAAACTCTCCAGCTTGTTGGCAGCGGCTACGCTGAGCACGCCGTTGGCGGAGGCCGGGGTGCCAAAGACATGGCATCCTTTTCCCGTCAACTTGGGAAATACGCTGCCTTCGATCCACCACATGGGTTGTCCTTCTACTAACGTAACCAACGGGCGCTTGGAGGACAGATCGGATGGCCAGTAGCGGTCGGAGAACGTCGCTTCCCATTCCTCCACGTGGGCATCAGCATCAATAACCGGATAGTGGTTAACCACAGCCAGAACCTCCTAATCGGGTGAAATGGTATTAGCCCTGGAGTCGATAGAACGCTGCAACGTTGTCGGCAAAAATACGTTGCTTAGTTTCTTCGGTAAGGTCTTCCCGCTCGGCCAATTCCTGGATCTCGCGCTGAGCGATTTCGGGGTTTGACTCGTGCGGAAAGTCGCTGGCGTATAGCACTGCGCCTTCTCCAAGGCGGCTTAAGGCGTAGGCAAGAGTTTCCTCGGAACCTTCACAGCTAACAAAAACACGCCCCTCCCTTAGATAATCGCTGGGCTTCTTCTTGACTAGGTCACTGAACTCGCGATAAAGTGCAGAATTCCAAATTTCGTAGGCTCGGTCCAGACGATCCATCATGAACGGAATCCATGCCGTGCCGGATTCTAAGAAGGCCATACGGATCGTAGGGAACCGTTCGAGTACGCCTGAGAGCACCACGCTGGTAAGCTGGATCATTTGGGCAAACGGATGCTCCAAGCTTTGTGAAGGGGCGAACTGGCGAAACGCCTCGAGCCCCAGTCCCCAGGAGGGTGCGCCATGAAAGGCCAGCGGGCATCCCAACCGCTCTGCTTCCTCGTAGATGGGCCAAAAGTCCGGTTCGCCGAGCGGCTTACGCACCCCTGCGTCGGCGCTGTTGGAAACCATCAGCCCCCCTACCATGCCAAGTTCCGTGACCGCCCGGCGCAGTTCCTTAGCTGCCTCTCCAGGGTCTTGCAGCGGGAGCAACGCAACGCCCCGGAGTCGCGAGGGGCTTACGCGGTGGTAGCGGTCGGCAAACCAGTCGTTATATGCTTTCGACACGGCGATGGCCCAATCTGGGTCCTGGATCATACCGGCGGCTAAGCCCGCAGTCGGGTAAAGGACCGTCGATTCAATACCTACCTGGTCCATGAAATTAAGCCACGTCTGGGCCGTGATGTTATAGTCTTTATACATGGCGTTGCGAGCCAAGATAGCGCCGCGCTGGAATCCATCAAGGGTCGGAAAAAAGGGATAGCCTAGCAACACTGGGTTGCCGCGATAAGGTGGGTCAAGGTATTCCAAGAGGTCGGCGTCACGTTCGATTACGTGGCCATCGGCGTCCAGTATCTTGAACATCTCGCCATCGCCCTTCCCTAATCTTTTGTATGTGAGGTGGTGTCGATCTGAACCACCCAATCTCTTGCCTAAAAATACCGTATTGCGCTTCAATTATATCCGAAAGCTTTGAGCGTGTAAACTTTCTTTGAGGAGGGTGTGATTTAGGGGAGCGATTTTCGCCAGCAGGATCGGCGGGGTGAACGGGCGGAGGTGCCCCCATGCCCCCGCCTCCTCGTAGGAGGTGCCGCCGTCGTCGGCACCCGGGTTGTCAGGATTGCCGGCTCCCGCGGGCGGGGACGGAGCACCGGGGCCCTCTGCTTTTCGCGATGCGTTTGCCCTGTCCCAGCGAAACCCTACGGCTGGGCTCCGCGACGAGCGACCACGCGTGCGATTTCGCAAAAGCTGTACGCCACTGCTACCACCCGGGTTCGAAACCAAAATTGTACGGTCCGCTGACCACTATCTTCCGAAACTTGCTACCTTCACCGTTCAGGACAGCGAGAGGGGCTACGGCACTTTTCCGCCAGTTCGTTTGACGCCTGAAGAGAGCGCGGTATGCCCTCAAGTCCGACTTTTGTGATGTTAACACTCAGCTAAACCCGCACCAACGTCGCGGTGCCGATGCCGCCGCCGACGCACATGGCAGAGATCCCCCAACCTCCTCCGCGGCGCCGCAGTCCCGTGATCAAGGTCACGAGGAGGCGCACGCCTGACGCGCCGAGCGGATGCCCTAGCGCAATGGCGCCTCCAGCGGGGGTGAGGCGGGCATCGTCGACGGCCAGCTCGCGCTGCCAGGCTAGCGGAACGGTGGCAAAGGCCTCATCGACTTCGTACCACTGGACCGCATTGGCGGGTACACCGTTCCGTGCTAAAAGCCGGCGGCTAGCCGGAATCGGCCCCGTTAACATCAGCACCGGGTCGCTACCGACCACGACATGGTCCACCAAAATGGCCTGGACGGGCCATCCTTCGCCCCGAGCGAGCTTCCGGTCAGCGAGGAGTAAAGCGGCCGCACCGTCCACGACCTGGCTCGAACTGCCGGCAGTCAGTCGCCCATCAGGTCGGAACGCGGGCGGCAGCTGCGCAGTTCGTTCTGGGCTGGTCTCAGGCCGAATTGTGTGGTCTTTTGTGATCCATCCCGGTGGGACCATGACCGGCACGATTTCCTCTGCAAACTGGCGGCGGTGGCTCCGTGCAGCATAGGCGTCGACCTCGGCGCGTGAAATGTGCCAACGGTCTGCGATGCGCTCCGCCGCCTCCCCTTGATGGGTGACCTCGTATCGTCGGCGATAGGAGGGCGGAAATGGCCCTTCGGCTCCTCCCGGCAGGCGTTGCTCCTGGTCCAACGGATTGCGGCTCATGGACTCCACGCCGCCTACTCTAGTATAACGATTCCTAAATAACGCTCCGTTCTAGCAGGTCCAGCTCGTCCAGTTTATACCGCCAGCGGAAGGGGACGGGGTGCTCGTTGATCTCGGCCAGGTATTGCTCCAGCCGCGTGACCAACTCCGCCTGGGACTGGACCCAGAGATGTCGGAGGAATACCTTACTGAGCTTGGCAAAGAAGACTTCGATGAGATTCAGCCACGAGCTATGCTTGGGCGTGAACACGAATTCGAAGCGATTGGGGCGGGTGGCCAGATGCGCTTGGGTCTCCCGGGAGGTATGTGTAGAGTGGTTGTCCAGGACGATCTGAATCTTGGCCGCGGGGTCATATTTCGCATCCAAGGCCTGCAGGAACTCCACGAACTCGTGGCTCCGACCGATGACCTCGCCGGTGGCCCAGTCAATGCCGGCCAGCAAGCACCCCGTCCCAAACCGCTGGTACGCATGGTCCCGCTGCCACGTCCCTGCCGGCCCCTCCGGCTGGGGCGGCCGATCCGGGGCCGTTGTCCCGATCGCCTGAATCCCCGGTTTCTCGTCATAGGACAAGCGGAAGGTCGGCCGCTCGCCGTCGAAGGCAAACTCGACTGGCTGGATGACGTGCAAGACCCGCACCAGTTTGGCGTCGAAGTCCGGGTCTCGCCGTTCCAGATAGGACTGTACCCGGTGCGGATGGGGCGCGTGGGCCTTCAGGAGCTTGGCGACGGTGCCCGGGCCCCAGTGCGCCGCCACGGGATGGCCTTCGGCCTCCGCCGTCTGGCGGATAGGGGCGGCCAGCAGCCGCTGCGTCCACAGCTCTTGGGCATACCCGAACGCCGTGGGTTTCTGGCAGGCCAAGCCGATTATCCAGGCCCGACCCGCCGGCGTCAACTGCTGCGGACGCCCCGGCCGCGGGCGGTCGGCCAGCGCGGCCAGGGGGGGGCCGCCTCCAGGCTCAAGTCGACGCACCGCCGGACCTTGCGCGTGGAAAAACCGGTCTGGCAGTGAATGGCCCACACTCTCGCTCCGGCCGCATAGGCCACCAGGATCTGGGCGCGTTCTACCGTTTGGCGGGGCGCGGTGCGGGAACGGACCAGATGTTCGAGCCAGTCCTGGTCTTCGGGGGTGTGCACCAACAGGGGTTTGGCCCGGGGAGCGGCTGGAAGCTCATCCTTTCGCAGGCCTACTCCAGCGTACCACCCCGGGCCTATCATATCCAGAATAACGAAGCGATCTACTAGTAGATCCATTACTAAATAGGGCTCTACGATAGAACTTGTGGGATCTGACTCCCTTCGGAGTTCCGGGAGACGGGTTTTCTCCTACGGTAGAGGGACTGGGGGGAGTGGAATCGAAAAAGGCCGCAATGTTCTGCGGCAGGAAAGGGCAGGAAGCACTGCCAATGGAGTGTTTTGACCAACATGGCTCCAAGGAGTGCTTCCATGGATCCGTCGATCACAACCCTGTTCCAACTCGACGGGTGGGAGGTGACCGCCGTGGAGCAGACCGCTACGGGCTGGCCGGGGACCATTGAGGCGCCCCGCCCGGTCCAGTCTCCGCATTGCGGGCACCCGCGGCGGCATCGGCATGCTACGGTTCCGGCCCGCGTGGTCCCCCATCTGTGGGTAGGCCTCCGCCCGCTGACCGTCACCTGGGTGCCCCACCGGTGGCGGTGTGCCGCTTGTGGGCGCACCGTTTGCCCCCGCCCGGCGGGTTTGCGCCCCTGGCAACGGTGGACGCCGGCGGCGCAAGAGGCGGCGTTAATCCTGCTCCGGGAGGCGAGCTTCCACCGCGTCGGCCGCCTGTTGGGCGTGTCCGCCGCCCGGTTACGGCGGCTCGTGGACCGGGTCGTCCCGGCGGAAGACGCGACGTGGTGGGACCAACCCGGCGACTTCGTCCTGAGTATCGATGAACACAGCTTTCGGGGCCAGGACCTGCTGATCACGGTCGCGTTGCAAGCCCCCGAGCGCCGGCTGCTCGCGATCTTGGGCGACGATCGGCTGCGCTCCCTGGATGCCTGGTTCGCCCAGATTCCGGCCGATGTGCGGGCGCGGATTCGCGCCGTGACCGTGGACCTCAAGCGCGCGTATGCCCGCGTCGTGCAACGCTGGTGCCCCCATGCTCAGGTCCTCGCGGACCCGTTTCACCTCGTCCAGGACGCCAATCGGCGCCTGGAGGAGATCCGACGCCTCGAACCGGAGGAAAGCCGGACCCCTATTCCTCGCTGGCCGGTGGTCAAAGGGCAGGAACGCCTCACCGCCCAGCAACAGGCGCCGTGGGTTGCCATCGCGGAACGGTGGCCGGCCTTGGGCCCACGCTACCAGCGGAAAGAAGACTTGCGGGCGCTCCTGACGGCGAAGACGCCGGAAGAGGCCCGCCAGGCCTGGGACCGCTGGCTGTGCAATGCCGATGCCTGTGACGACGCGGAGGGCGCAGTCTGGGCCCGCACGATGCGGCGTTGGCGCCGCGAAATCCTCGGGCATTGGACCCAGGTCCAGCGGTGGACCAATGGCTTCATGGAGGGTCTACACACCAAGATCAAGCAACTTAAACGGGTCAGCTATGGCTTTCGCAATCGGGACCGTATCGGCGCAAGAGGTTCCTGGGTTTCCTGCCACCGACCGCGATCCCACAGTTATTGACGTAGAGCCCTTTCGCGGCCTAAGTTTTATACACCCTAATTAGTATAGTCTATAGAAAAAAATATGTACAAGGAGCTCCCATGGAAAATATTACTCCCAATCCCTTGGTATATATCGAACATTGGGTGTACATCCATTTCTCCTTAACGCATTAGGCACTTACCCGAAAGAAATCGTAAACAGCTTTTTTCTGTTTTTGACCGGATCTCTGTTAGGTTACTAGAAGACTTTTACCTTCCCCTCCATTGTTTTTCCTAATATCCCCCTTATCCCTGTATTGACATATTTCACACTACTATATACCATTCACCTCGGGTCACGCATTCCCCAACCTTACATTTCCCTAAAGGAGGTCTATATGAGTCGCCCTTTGATTGAAGTCGATCCGACGCGCTCTGTGGAAGAACAACGCGAAGTTCTAATGAACCGCTGGCATCCAGACATTCCCGCGGTTGTAAGTGTTAAACCCGGTGACACTTTTGTTGTAGAGTGCCTAGACTGGACAGGGGGACAAGTTCGCAACGATGATAGCGCGACAGATATAAGGGATATAGACCTTACCCCCAATCATGTTCTGACCGGTCCCATCCATATCGACGGTGCCCAACCAGGTGACCTACTGATTGTTGATATATTGGATGTCGGACCTCATCCAAAGCAAAATTGGGGTTATACAGGCATCTTTGCTAAACAAAATGGTGGTGGGTTTCTCACCGATCACTTTCCCGAAGCCCACAAGGCAATTTGGGATTTTCATGGTGTCTATGCTACCTCGCGACATGTTCCGGGAGTGCGTATACCAGCTATTCCACATCCCGGGATTATCGGCACCGCACCATCGGCTGCGCTGCTAAACAAGTGGAATGCGCGTGAGCGGAAATTGATCAGCCAGGATCCTAACCGGGTTCCTCCGCTCGCTTTACCACCCGAGCCCCGGAACGCTATTTTTGGTAAGCTTCTTCCGGGAACTCCTGAGTATGAGCGCATCGCAAGGGAAGGAGCTCGGACGATCCCACCACGGGAGAATGGTGGAAATCGTGACATCAAAAATTTGACACGTGGTGCGCGAGCGTTTTTACCAGTACATGTACCGGGGGCCAAATTGACGGTCGGTGATCTACATTACACTCAGGGAGACGGTGAAATCACTTTCTGCGGTGCCGTGGAGATGGCTGGCTGGATAGAGCTGCATGTGGATATTATCAAGGACGGTATGAACAAGCATAACATCCAACATGCCATGTTCATTCCCAGTCCAATAGAGCCTAGGTTTGCACGTTATCTAGTATTTGAGGGATATTCGGTAGACGAAGCTGGGGAACAATACTATCTTGATGCGCATGTCGCGTATCGCCGAGCGTGTCTCGAAGCTGTTCACTACCTGATGCAATTCGGGTACACTGGCGAAGAAGCATATACAATCTTGGGTGCGGCACCGGTAGAAGGTCACATTAGTGCTATCGTCGATATCCCCAACGCGTGTTGTACCTTGTGGGTTCCTACAGAGATATTTGAATTTGACATTCTTCCGAAGAAGGACGGACCCCATCCCATGGTTCAAGGCGGCAAAATTGCTCACGCCTAGGGACCTTAATTATGCATATGGTAGGACAGGTTCATTTCCTGTCCTACCTAGTTCTCAGGAGTGGTTAAATGAATATTTGGGCTAACCTTGGACTGGTTGCGGTCGGGGGTGCAATTGGGGCATCCGGGCGATATCTCGTAGGCTACCTGATTCCCAGCCCTCGATTTCCCATTGCAACCTTCCTAATTAACGCCAGCGGCTGTCTGTTTATTGGAATTCTCTTAGGGTTGGCCTCGTCACCACTACTAGCCAGTAGCGTAAAACACCTGCTGCGTCTCACCGCGGTGGGAGTGATAGGGGGTTATACGACCTTTTCCACATATGCCTTCGAAACAGTGGCGCTACTTGAGGAGCATCGCTTGGCAGCAGCGATTGGCAACGTTCTAGGACAAACTGTACTCGGTTTAATTCTGGTGGCGGCAGGGTCGCACACGGCTCACTGGCTCCTAAATTTACGACCCGGGAAGGAAGCGTTCAGGGACTAACTCGTTTATTTCGGGGGTGGTGATGTTGGGAAACGTAGGATTGCTTTTTGTTGGAGCAGTTCTATTTGTGAACGCCATGATGTTGCTAGGGAAGGCTAGTCCACGGAGTGCAGCCATTTTTAACTTTTTTGTGGGGTTTCTCCAAGTGATTACCCCGCTGTACATTATCTTTACAGCGCATGGTGATCCATGGACCATCTTCAGCGCGGGGGGGATCTTTTTGTTCGGTTTTACCTACTTGTATGTAGGTTTTGTGAACTGGACTGGAGCTCCCGCAGACGGGCTGGGATGGTATTGCTTATTTGTAGCAGCGATAGCCATAGGTTACAGTTTAGTTAATTTCCTTCACTTTGGCGACCTAAAATTTGGGCTCATCTGGTTTGAGTGGGCATACCTCTGGTTTTTATTCTTTCTGCTACTGGGTCTTGGAAAAACTCTGGCCGTATATGCTGGGTGGGTAACGCTCATTCAAGCATGGCTTACTGGAGCAGTTCCCGCATTTCTAGAGCTCGTTGGGTTATGGAACTCTGTACCCAATTCCGTTTTCGAGATAGTCTTTGCAGCTCAAGTAATTGCATTTGTAGTATTAGCTCCGATTACCGCTAGAATGCCAGTTGCGCGAGAAGCTCCACGTCAGGCTGGATAGATGTGGCATTCATCCCCTTCATCCTCCTAGGAGGAAGGCGTTTTCTATAACATTAGACGAGTTGTCTGTACTTTTCACTTCGAGGAAGAACGTGGCGCATCGTGAAAATTATCAGCGCGCCCCTGTAGCGGACTTTGGCATCGTCGGCCAGCCCTTGTGGGATTTCCGCTTTGAAGGGATCCCGCTGGGACGGCCGGGTCACCGGTGCAGGGGGAGTCGGGGAGAAACTTTCCTGTTCGAGACATTTCCGGACGGTTTTGCGGTCCAGGCCACAGTGCGCGGCAATCGCGGTAATGCTCCATCCCCTTGGGCATGCAAACGCCAGACTTCGGCCACTGGCTCCATGCTCAGTGCCGTCCTTTCTGCCTCCTTGGGAGATTTCCTCACAGAGGCCATCGTCCCGGGAGGCTGCGTTATCCGTCAAGGTCACGGTGAAACTGAGGAAACCGCCGCGGTGAAACTGTCCTATTTCAGATGATAAAACACACGGCGGCCGAACCCGCCGCCCCGTCTCGGGAAGCGACCCGGCAACAGCAATGGTGGCAAGCGATTCACGACCGGCTGGCCCAAGGGGAGTCACTGAGCGCCATCGCGCGGGCGCTGCCTCGGGACCGCCAGACGGTTCGCCGCGATGCGCGCATGGCCGCCCCGCCCTCCCCCAGCACGACGGGGCGGCGTCGCCGCCCGCAGCAAGATCGCTGGCAGGCGATGCTGGAAGCCGCCTGGGCCGCCGGCCATCAGACGGTCGCGGCGCTGTACGAGGCGGTCCGGGCCCAAGGCTACCCCGGGGGCCGGTCCACGGTCTATCGGTGGCTGGTGGAGCACCACGGCGTTCGGCGCCGCCGCGGGGCAGCTTCCGCAGGGCCTCCGGCCGACCCGCCGTTGCGCCCGCGGCAGTGGGCGACGTGGCGGTTGCAGCGGTGGACCACGTTGCCCCGCGCGGCGACCCGCCGCCTCAGCCAGCGGCTAGAAGACCCGGTCGTGCGCCAAATCTGGACGTTAGTGCATCCATTGGGGGTGCTGGTGCGGCATCGGCGGGAGCGCGCGCTGGCCGGCTGGCTCCGGCGAGCCGAGGCCAGCGGCATTCCGGAATGGGTGCGCTTTGCGCAAGGCTTGCAGCGGGACGAAGCGGCGGTGCGCGCGGCCATCCAGGGGCCCTGGAGCCAAGGACGCACAGAAGGGTTCAATTACCGGATTAAACGCACCATCCGGGTGACCTATGGCCGCGCCAGTTTTCCGCTGTTGCGGGCCCGAGTGCTTGCGCCCCGGGAAGCCTAACCGCTGCCCCCCAGCGGGCTTCGCCCCAGCCTTGCCGCGGGGTGCACCGCGAACCCGTCTGGCGGCCCGGGCGGCCCACGCTTTCGAGGCCTCAGGCCGCGATGACGGGGCGGAGCCCGGCGGCGCGGGAACAGCCGGACCCGCGACGGTCCCCGTGCCGTGTCGAATCCCGACCCGGACCCACCGGGTGGTGAACCGACGATGAAACACGGGTACCAAAAGTGGACAAGAGCCAAGTTTAATCGGAAATGGCGGCGGAAGTTTTCCGGAATATACAACACGACCACGCCGAAATCCAGGAGGGCCACTCGGCGCGGCATGGAATACGCCGCATACGGGGTCCAACCAAAGCCATAGACCAGCACCGGGAAAAGGTCTTGCAGCGGGAGATCGCCGCTGAGCGCGAGACCCTGGCCCAACTCGGTTAAGCACCCGCACGCCAACGCTTTGCCTATAGCGCTGCGGCGGAGCACGTTCGTGTGGGTCACTAATGCCCCCCAGCGTTCCGCGCGCGAGCTAGTGGCCGCCTACTAAGGCCAAGACCAGGTGGAACATCCCTTCGCTGGGCAAAGCATCCCTGGCATCTGCAAGCTTTTTGGTTGCAAAATCCCCGACGCATTGCGGGGTTGGGCTTTCTGTTGCTGTTCTTGCGACAGCTGGTGTGGTGGATGCGGCGGATGGTCCGCGAGACGTTGCGGGATCAACCGCCCTTAGCCTTGCCGGACGGGCGGAAGCTGCCGGCGCCCTCGGACGAAGTCCTCCTGGACCCGTTGCGCCCTCTGGGGTTGCGGCGGCGCAGGCCCCATGGACACCGCTGGTATCCACGGGGCCACGTCCCGGCCCATGCGCAACGGGTAGTATTACCGGCCTTCGAGGTGCCGCTATACGTGCGCTTTGAGCCCGGCTAGTCGGCAGGTAGATAATTCGAGAAAAGTATTAGGGGTGAGATGCGGAAGGTGAGATGTGATTCTATTTCCTACAGACTAGATAATCAGTTAATAAATGGTATATGGAGGTGAGTGGGTATGGGGAAAAGGGTTTTGGAAAATTCTCACTGGAATTATGGTTCTCTTCTTCGGGCTGATTTTTGGTTTCAGCCTATTAGCATTTGCGTCATCAGGAGTAAGTCTATCCTACACCACTTATATCACTGTTAGTTGGATAGGCAATTACGGTGAGCCTTTAACCTATAATTTCTCGACGCAGTATTGGGCGGATTGGAGTTACTATGAGACCATCAACGGGAACGAGTTTGACTCCGTCACATACTATCAGGTGATTGGAGACCTTTGCGGCGAGCCGCCCGTCGATTCGTTTGCGGTGGAAGGAAATTACAATACCCTAACGGACACCTCCATCGATACATATACCATCTATCAGAGTCAATTAACATTTCAACCAACGATTAGTAATTGTCCGGTGTGGGAAGGGGGCTATATAAACATTCCAGTCGGCCAAGATATTCTGTATGCAGGAAGCATGTCTGCTCAGGCTTCTGTGGCGTGGGCCATAGACAAATATCCCGGCGGTCCTCCAGATTACGCCAACATTTATCCTGCGGTGGGTAATGCCACGTCACCAGCGTGGGACTTTTAGCGGAGGAGGCCAACGCGATGAAAATGACCAGCAGAATGGTGAAAGTCATAGGGGGAATACTTGGTGGATGTGGGGCCATATGGGTAGGAGGAATCCTATTATGGTACTATCATCGCCCTGTCGAGGCAGTTGATCGCTCCATGGGGTTGACGATAGCTACCCATTTGAAGGCGCTTCCCCCTGCGATTGTCGTCGCCACCGTCAATGGGCAAGCTATCACGGAGAGGGATGTGGCTCGGAGAGAAGTGTTCATTCAGTTAGCTGATGCGATGAACGGCCGTGCATTTACCCCAGAGAGCAATTCCCAGGCTGTACAAGCGATTGCCCAAAGCTTCGCTCTCGTGCAATCGGCTCAAAAGGCAGGCATCGTAGTGTCTGCACAGCAAGCTTATGATTTTGCATTAAAGCAATATCAGATGGTCGAGCAGACGCCGGCATTGAAAAACGAGAAAGCACTCTTGGATGCTGTAATCAGTGACTTGGGTCTCTCGCCCGATGCATATATTCGGCATTATATGGTGCCGGCCGCACAGCAACTGCTCGCCATTTCCCAAATGCAGTCTAAACTCGCCCAATCCATCCCGAAAGGCAACAAGACTTTGCAAGAATGGCACCAAGCGCAAAGTGCGGCGGTAGCTGCATGGCGCCAGGATGTCGTCGGTTCCATGAAACTCGTTGTCGTGAAACCCGGGTATTAGCCACTGCGCAGTGGGCCCAGAGTGCGGGGCTTCTTGGTGGTCGACCGCTTCGCTAGGGCTTGAATCTTTGTACAAGACCCCGACATGTTGCCCGGAGCCAGGTGGCCCCTCGTCATCCGGGTGTTGGCCGCAGGTATATCTTGGAGTCGGTCATCGACCAGCTCCTGCCGTGGGATCGCGACCGGACCCAGCCCCCGCCGTCGCTCGTGCTCCTGGGGCTGGTGATGGACGGGCGGAGCCATGGGCCCCCGCTGTACCCGGTCGAGCGGTGGATGCAAAGCCTTCCCTGTGATTTGTTCTGGGGCCCGGACGTCCGCCCCGAAACGTTTCACGACGATGCGTTAGGGCGGGCCTTGGAGCAACGGGCGGACCACGGCCCGGCGGGCTGGGCACCCTCGGCGCCCGGATTCAGGCCCTGGTAGCGGAGGGGCTGCAGATCTTGCATACGGACACCCCGTCGTTCTCGTTGTTCACGCCCCCCTGACCGAGCTGGGCCAGGCATTGGGGTGCCCACGCTTTGCCGGCGCCGCCGATGCGGAGCAGGCGCACGCCACCACCCTGGCGCCCATTGGGCCGCGCTGGGATCCGGTCACCGCCACCGCGACTGCCGAGCCGGTGCCGGTGCGCCGCCGCGGTCGGTCGCGGCGCGATGCGGTGCCCGAGCCCACGACCGTCTATCAGGTCCAGTGGACAATCGCAGACCCCGACGCCGTCGCCGTGGCCGAACGTCCGCGGTGGAGCACGATCGGGTTGGTCACCAATGACCCCGAGTGTTCCGCGCGAGAGCTGGTGGCTGTCGACAAAGGTCAAGACCCGGTCGAACATGCCTTTCGCTAGGCAAAGCATCTCCGGCCTCACCAAGCCTTTTGGTTGTAAAATTCCCGATGCATCGCAGGATTGGGCTTTCTGCTACGGTTCGCACTCCAGAGGGTACGGTGGATGCGGTGGATGGTTCGGGAGGCGCTGCGGGATCCACCGCCCTGGGCCTTGCCGGACGGGCGTAAGCTGCGGGCGCCGTCGGATAAAGCGATCTTGGAAACTCTGCGCCCCCTATGGTTGCACCGCGTTGGACCCACAGGCGCCCCTGGTATCAATGGGGCCGCGTCCCACCCCATGCGCAACGGGTGTTAACCGCCCTGGGCGTGCCGCTCTACGTCCGCTTTGAGCCCGGCTGATCGGCGGCCGCGAAACCCCGGGAAAAACAACGCTAGTGGGATACGGAAGCTGAGTCGTGAGACTCTCCATGAAGCCGCCCTGTTTGCCGTTGGCCCTGGGGCCAGGATCACGCTAACATTGGAAAGTTACCGCGCCCACACAGTGTTCACGAGTCTCCGTTGGTGTCGAACTACCAAACGTCGCTAAGGCAACCGCCTAACCGCAGCCAACAGTGGAAAGGCATTGCTTGCGGGGTCGGCAATTCAGACCATGGGATTCCCAGCCATGGCTGGAGGCCGGGCGGGAATCGAGGACCGGCTCTCTCGACGCTGTGTCTCGTTCGCCCAGGGCCGTCGCCTAGCCCCGATTTTCAACGCTGTCGTCGGTGGCGGAGATTGACCGCCCGCGGAACACAGGAATCAGTTGGCCATCCCCGCGATAGCGCGACCGCCGCACCAACTCCATACGCGCACGCAGGGCATCGTCGGACAACCATCGCACCGGGTCGTACCGTTCGCGATGCACGATCACCTCCCGGGGATGGCGGTAGCGGGTTGCTTGATATCGCGCCGGGTATCCGATCGGCAAGGTACACGGGATATCGTACACGTCGGGGATTCCGAACAATTCCCGTAGACGGCGGCGATGAAAGGAAAATGTCGTCGCGGACGTTGTGCTGAGTCCAAAGGTGGTGGCGGCCAGCCATAGCAAGAGGATCGCCCCCGCAACCGAATGCTGCAGAATTTCTTCGCCCACGGTCTCCACTTCAATCTGGGGATATGCTTGGACCAGGCGGCGGTCCACCAAGGGGATGATATAGACGGGGACCTTGAGCATCCATCGCTTGGAGTCTACCGGGAAGCCCGGGTCTTGATGGCGGTACTCGCGGTCGTGAAACTCCACGTAAAGTTGCCCGATCTTCCGGGTCATGGCGGGGTCTTTGACGACGAGGAATTCCCACGGCTGGCTGTTCGCTCCCGAAGGGGCCCAACGAGCGGCTTCCAGTAGACAATCGATCACCTCGTCAGGAATCGGCGTCGGGAGATACCCTCGGGAAGCTCTGCGGTGGCGGACGATTTCCAGAAAATCGTCATACAGTCCTTCTTTGACGTACATCTCCTCGCCTCCTCAATGCATGGAAAAGGCTCTATCGCTGGGACTCCTCAGGCGGTCTCTCAGGCTATCGCCTTCCTCTCAGTCCTCGCAATCGGACACCTGGACGAATTTAGCTAGACAGCATCATAGGGTGGGAGGAGGCGTTGTCGACCAAGTCCGACTCCATACCGCATCCCTTATTTGTATCCAATGGTACCGTCGCGCAGCGGCGTTATTCTCATTAACGAGAATTCCATTCTTCTCAAAAAAGTTCTTGCCAGGTAACTGGTCTCCTGTTTTTTCGACCACTAATGCGGTCAAGTCAGGATAGCCCTGTTGAAGACAATAATTCTCAATCCGGTCCAGTGCGTTTTGCCCAATGTGACGGTGGGTGTACTTCGTCCCCAAGACTTTATTAATCTCATCCGCTAGTTCTTGATAAGTTATCAAATCCCGATTGGCTGCTCGTTGTACCAAAATTGACCAAGCGATACGATTCAGTTCCGACTGCGAATGCCTTCCGGTATTCATGAACTGTTCCTCCTACATTCTTCTAGCACCTCGGAGGAAGCGAGACCCAAGCGCCTCCTGAAACCTTTACGCTCTAACCTCACATTCTCCTGACCTAGCCATCGCTTAATCGTTTCCTCCGACTGCAAGGCTTGGTCATGCCCTTCGCTTGCTCCGGGCACCGTGTTCTCGCTCTCAAGAAGTTGCCCAAGTCGGGGTACCAACCACTCCGTACAGTCGACTCATTCGATGGTGGGAACCACTATTTCGCTGACTACAAAGCCGTCCACGAATCCTCCTGCCCCGATACCCACCACCTATTCGGACGACTTTTAGTCTGAGCTCGGACCGCAGTTGGAGACCGGATCTTGGCCATGGCCCCCGGCTCCGCGGGGCGGTTAGCTATGCAGCCGGGCATGGTAAGATAGATCGGTCGTAGATCCAAGGCGTCGACGATCGCCCTCCATGCATAGACGACGTGGTCCGGGGATCCACTCCGGCAGCGCCGAGGACAAGAAGAGTTGGGGGGGCGGGGTGCCGTGATGCAAGCGTTTCGTATTCATATGTGAAGAATTCGCGAGCCATCCGCGAATTCCTGCTGAATACTTCTACGGGCTCCTCGTGGGGCGGCCTGGGCCCGGGTGGGCGGCGCGGGGGCGCGACGCGGTGATCGCGGTGGCCTTCCGGGCGTGGTGCCTGGATGATGCATCCCAAGTTTAGGAGTATGGAAGAGATTTGGACGCTGTGGAAAGAACCGGGGTGAGGCTTCGTCAAGTCCCACCCCGGTGCCAAACCACTCCGTTGGCCCCCGGCAGAAACGACGGACATTCGGCAAAGGAGATCGGTGGGACACGGCCGACCTGGCATGCTCACCAGGGGTTGTCCACACGGGAGGCCCTACGCTTGGTTTGCTGGGAACTGGGCGGGCGCTGACCAATGGGCCGCATATGATGGGCGCCCGCTCCCCCAGAGTCGGGCGCTACACTAGTAGCGTTAGCGGAATGACATGCAAAGAAATTGCATGGAGCCTCCCGATTCTCGCCCAGCTAACACATGGAGCAGAACGTAGATGGCGAAAGCCTTGCTCCTACGCCAAGGGACGCAGTACCTTGGACTTGTCGACCAGTTCGGGTAGCCCAGTCGGTGGACGCCCAAGGAGGAGACAGACTATGAGCCTTACTAGCGCCTTAAAGAACCCTCAGCATCCGGTTTCCCAGTTTTTTGCCAGCGAGTGCCCCGGCCTTGCTGCGGTGGTTCAGACCGCTAAGCGCGCGATGCGACCCTGGCAGCTTACGGTACCCCCGCCGCGCGAGTTGAGTCCCGCGCTTGCGGCTCGGGTTGGCACCGCGTTGGATTATGGAATCCGTATGATAACAGGGCCCGCACAGTTCATGGAGACGCTCGACCACACCGCTGCGGCCATGGGTTTGAACCTAGCATTGACCCCCGACCACTTCGAGGTATGGCTGAGCTGGGAAGAGTTCACCCAATCGCTGCGCAACAGACTGGCGTGCGGTGCCACGTTGGAGGACATTGTGCGCTGGACCTACCTTTTGGCGGAATTGGAGGAACGGTATCGAAGTGGAGCGCGCGCGCAACTCTCGGAATCGGTCCAAGCAGTCATTCAAGGACGCACGAACTGGGAAACAGCGGCCGAGGCAATTCCCCAAGCCATGGAAGTAGACTTGATGCAACTTTTGACGGCGTATCAAGAGGGATGGCTTTCCCGATGGCGTGATCTCCCCGTCTTTCTGAACCCCACGTTTGACGGGAGCCGGGACGTTGGGGGAGCAGACGCTGACTGGATCGTCGACACCGTGCTATGGGACCTCAAGACAACCAAAAACCCGGAGCGTAACTTGGACCGCGACATTCGGCAATTGCTCGGCTACGTCTTCCTGGACTATTCCGACAGATATCATCTCAGCCATGTCGCGATCTACTACCCGCGGTTCCAACAGATGCTGCAATGGCCGGTCAACGACTTGCTGGAAACTGCGCTTGGCAAATCACGTGATCTGACGAAGTGGCGGGCGCGGTGGCAAAACTCGCTGAGAGAGCAGAACGCACGGTAGAGGAACCGATTCTGCCGGGGCCGTCCCGACGCTGTCTTCTGGGAGAACACAACTGTAGAGGTTTTCATGGCCACCAGCCGAAGGGCTTGACACTGGCGCTAGGAGTCTTTCATGCCCCTGCGCCGTTTGATCCCTCCCCTTGCCAGTGTCAGCACCCTTCGCCGCGGCACCGACCGCCACCTTCCCCCGGTTTGGAAAGCATGGAGGGCAACTACAAATACACTGGAGCCATGGAAGTATGGCGGGACGAGGCCAAACGGGAGGCCAACCTCCTGAAGCACGGCATCGACTTCGCCGATGCCGCGGAACTGTTGGTCGGCCCTCGGTTTGAATGGAGGACACCCGTCGGGATTACGGAGAGCCGCAGTGGATTGCCATCGGGCTGATCCAGGAGCGCATCTGCGTCTGTGTGTACACCCTTCGTGGCCGTCGTCTCCGCATTATCTCCCTAAGGAGGGCCAACAGCCGTGAGCAATCCCGATTCATCCAAGCGCTCGCAGACCAACTGGGCGGTGGTGGACGCTCAGACCGACGCTGACCTGCAAGACCCGGACAACCCGCCGCTCGACGACCGGTTTTGGGCCGAAGCGGTTTTTGTCCCCGGGCGCAAGCGGCAGGTAACGTTGCGATTGGACCCGGACGTCCTGGAGTTTTTCCGCGCGCAGGGGCCGGGCTACCAGCGCCGCATCAACGCCGTGCTCCGCCAGTATATGAACGCCGTCCGCCACTCTCACAAACGATGAGCGATGCCGAAATTCCCAAGAGCCGCGCCTCGCCTCTCCGAAGTTCGCTGAACCAGATGGGTAGCGTGAGAGGGGGCGGGGCCGGCCCATGCGTAATGGGTACTTCCCGCGTTTGGCGTACCGCTCTACCTCCACTTGGAACCCGGATGATGCTGGGCTAGGAAACTTCGCCCAATACTGGAGTTGACAGTCCAACGATGATTCTAGACCTTGTTCGCTGAGAACAGACCCAGCTCGGTCCCCGCGGTTTCCGGCCGTCTCAGGCCTTAGCTTTCCCCCAATTGTAGGGCAAGCGGGGAATCTGCCGAACCCGCTGCACCGGTAATGCCCTCCTTTGTTGACGTCTGCCTGTTCGGCACCACGTACGGAGCGAGATCATTTGATGAACCCGGCATGAGGGGTCCAGAGAGGTACGCGGGCGCCCCTCGTGTCGTGGAACGTTTTCGGGGGGGAAGGGTGGTGGAGGTGTCGGCATCGGGGGCGGAAGTATCGGAAAGCCTCGCTGTGAAGGGGTTTCCGGAGTACACATTTTGCGGCCTTAGACACCTGAAGGTTTAGCGACGAGCAGGAATCCCCTAGGTCGACGGAGAACCCAAACATAGGACTTGTCAGACGGGAGGGGTTGGCGATGGCACCAGAACCGTCCTTGGATCGGCTGGCGTTGCCAAATGGAGAGGCGCCCGTGTGGACCTGCGGAGAGGGGGAACCGCTTCTTTATTTCCACCCTGCCGCTGGTTTCCGTTGGTCTCCTGGATTAGCCCAGCTTTCCGGTCATTATCGGCTCATCGCTCCGCTGGCCCCGGGGTTCGACGGCACTCCTCTGGCCGGCGAAATCCATTCCCTCCCCGAACTCGCCGACTGGATGGCGGAGGTCCACGACCGCCTAATCAGCCGTCCCTGTCCGGTGGTCGGACACTCCTTCGGAGGATGGCTGGCACAATGGTTCGCCGTCCGCCACCCGGCGCGGGTTACAACGTTGGTCCTATCCGCCCCGGCAGGATGGCTGCCTAACGACGCTCCGCCACGGGGGCCCAACTCCCCCCTTCCGCTCTTCGTCCACCCCCAGAACTTGTTCCCAAGCCATAAACCTCCAGGGACGGAAGAAGCAAACTGGGCGGCGGTTGGTCATTACACAGGGGGAAGGCGGCGGGACCCGGAACTGCCTCAACACCTCTCCCGGCTCACTGTTCCAACCCTTATCCTTCGGGGTAGCGAAGACGCCGTTGTCCCGTGGCGAAGCGTAGACGAACTGCAACGACATATCCCCGGCTCGATGTTGTTACAACTACCGGACGCCGGCCACGGCCTAGACGTCGACCAGCCAGAAGCCTGGGCAAAGTGGGTTTCCAGGTTTGGGCGCGGATTTTGACCAATGCCGGCATGGTTTTTGCAGCCTCAAAAACCCCGAGAAGGCGGTTAACCGAAGAGCACGTTGAGCAGCACTTGGCGGCTGTTTCCTGCCCCCTCGTCTCACTTTCAGGCGCATTTGAGCACCACCTCCTTCTCCACACGGCGCACCGCCACCCTGTTCTTGGCCTCCCGCCACCAGACCGTTGGGATAATCGCGGGTCTCGTAACCAGTGGCGTAGGCCATGCCGGGGGCGACCATCAGGACCGTGCCTGAGGTGACGATAAAAGCCGGTGCACTGACACGTTGCCCTTAGGGGCGGTCACCACCGGGGTGGCCACCCCAATCAGACGAACGCCACGACTTGGTGGGACGACAGGAGATGGACGGGGCCCTGGCACTCCAGCAGCGTTTCGTCTCCAACATGAACGTCCGCCCGGTCTACGCGAAGCCACATGGTGGTACATGTTTGGCCCATGCCGCCCACTCGCCTGCCCGTTTGCACCCAACCGAGCTCTCCCCGGCCAACGAGCTGTGCATCCTCTGATGTCTAACTGTTCGCGCCCGGCACGCGCGCTGGTGAGGAAGCAATCCATCAGCCAGATTGGCATGGACACCGCGCAACCGTTGCTGCCCCTCTTCACAACTCCCGAGCAGTGGGAGCATCGTCCTCTTCCTCGATGGGACTTAACCCTCCCATCCAATCCCTCTCCGCCCCGCCCGGACCGCCTTTTTATCACCTAACCCACATGCGGCCACGGGCGTTTCGGAAACCCTCATCCGCCTCTTCGAACAGTTCTCCCACAGACACCTTGGGGCCCTCTCCGGCAGAGACACAGAGGAAGCGGCCTATCCACCTCTCCACACGCTTGGCTCCAGCCCTGAGAATCTCAGCCCCGGCCACAAACCAAGCGAGGCACGATCGGTGGCCGCCTTGCGGCGAACGATTGCGCCCAGGATGAAACGCTCGGAGAAAATAGTGCCCGGGGTGCGTGTCCTGGCCCCGACGATCTGTTTCTGGCTCCGGCTTGGTTCAAGTCATAGGCACGGGCCATGGCGACACCGTATTCGGCTTTGACTCCTCCCACCGCCCTCTTTGTCCAATGCTCCGACGTCAGGCTATCCGGTTTTCGGAGGCTCTTCGGTATTCCCGAAGCAGCCGTGCCCCAAGGGGTTCTCAGCTAACCCAAGTCTCCCGGCTTGACCCGCCCGGCGTTCAAGGTCCGATGTAAAGCCCCCCGTTGACATCCAAGGTAATTCCGGTGGTGTAACCGCCGGCACTCGAGCAGAGCACCGCCACTGCGGCGGCGATGTCCTCCGGTGTCCCCACGCGCCCCAAGGGGATGCGGGCCACGGTGGCCTCCAGCGCCGGACCAATCGGGCCATGAGGAACCAGACCCGGAGCGATGGCGTTGACGGTAATCCCATAGGGGGCCAGTTCCAAGGCCAAGGTCTTGGTCAAGCCGATGATCCCGCCCTTGGCCGCAGCATAGTGGGCGCCGACATGGATACTCCCATGGCGGGCGGCAAACGAGGAGAAGTTGACGATGCGCCCCCCGCCTCGCTGCTTCAAATAGGGCACCACCGCGCGGCAACACAAAAAGGCGCTGGTCAGATTGATGGCCAGCGTGCGATGGAAGGTGGCAAGGTCAATGGTTTCGATGGGATGCATGCCCCGGCTGACCACCACATCGGGAAAACGGCGGGAAGGCTTGAGCTCCCCCCCGGCAACGTTGACCAGAAAGTCTATCCCCCCAAATGCCTCGGCGACGCGATGGACCATCGTGTTCACTTCGCCTTCGTCGGTGACGTCGACATCCCAACAGCGAAGTCCCCCCTCCCCCGTTCCGAAGGCAGCTTCCAATCCTGCTCCGTCGATGTCGACTGCCGCCACCGCCGCTCCTTCTTGTCGCAGCCGCGCCACCACCGCCCGCCCGATAACCCCCGCCGCTCCTGTGACCAAGGCTACTTTCCCGGCCAAAGCATCTAACTTCATGGACAATACATCCCCCCGTTGATATCGATCACGGCTCCGGTGACGTATCCGAGCTCGTCCCCGCACAGTGCCACCACCCATTCCGCCACCTCTTCGGGTGCACCCACCCGGCCCATGGGAATGCCGCCGGTCATCCGTTGCCGGGCCTCCGGGGAAATGCTGGCCAAAGCGCGCTCGCCTCGCCAGCTCTCGATGATGCCCGGTGCCACGGCGTTGACGGTAATCCCGTACGGCGCCAGTTCTAAGGCCAACTGCTTGGTCAAGCCAATCAGGCCGGCCTTGGCGACGGCATAGGGTCCGCTGCTGATGGCACTCTCCGGCGCGCCTCCGCGTCGCCCGGCTAGAGAGGAGAAGTTGACGATACGCCCCCATCGGCGCGCCATCAAGTGCGGGATGGCGGCCCGACAGACGTAAAAGGGGGCATCCAGGTTGACCCCTAAAATTCTTCGCCAATCAGTATCGGAACAGCCAAAGGCGGGGACCGGAGCCGATGGAGGCCGTCCTTCGACGATGTCCTCAGGGGATATTGCCCAAGACCCGCCAGCGGCGTTGACCACGACATCCAAACGGCCCATGGTCGCCACCGCCTGCGCCACCATCGCCTCCACCGCCCCGGGGTCGAGAACGTCCACGGTAAGGCAGAGGACCCGACGTCCGATTTGACCGAAGGCCTCCTCCAAGGCGGGAAATCCGGCCGCATAAAGGTCGGCCACCACCACGTCAGCACCTTCCCTAGCCAAACCCAAGGCTACCAACTGCCCCATGGCCCGAGGTTTGGCCCCACCCGTGACCAGGGCCACTTTTCCCGCTAGTTCCATCTTCATCCCTCACCCTTCTACCGCCTCTTCCACCGCTGGTACGGTCAGCACCTCGTGCGCTTTCAGCGCGGGCAGCACCTCCTGGGCGAACCGTCGGATCTGCCGCATAAAGAGCTCATGGGGTAAGGCCCCGCGATTGAGGTTTATCAGCAACACATTGGCTCCAGTGTCGTTCATGACCTGCAAGATCTGGTCCCGCACCGTATCCGGCGATCCCCAAGGCATCGCTTCCACGCGCTCGCGCAGGGCCGACATGGTCAAGCCACGATAGCTTTGGCGGGCAAAAGCCACCAAGGGACGGTGTTCCGGGCGCAGATAGTCATGGGCAGAGCTGCTCAGGTACTGCATTTGGGCTTGCACCGAGGTGTCGGTTACGTTCCCGTGACTGAAGAGCGTGGTGTAGAAGTAGTACCAGTACGGCCCCGCCTCGGCAAAGGCCTGCTCCTTATTGTCGGCCACGTATACATCTAGGGAGACGATCAAATGGTTCGGGGTGATGCGATGTCCGTGGGCCGCTAGACAGCGCGCATAATAGCGGATCACATCTTCCCGCACCCCAGGATGGGGACTTAAACCCGGCGTGATCGGAAAGTTGTTGCGGGCAGCCCATTCAATGCTCTCCTTGCTGCTAGTAACCGGAACCCAGACCTGAGGATGCGGCTGCTGTACGGGTCGCGGCCAGATTGCAGCATTGCGGAACTGCCAAAACTTCCCCTCGTAATCGAGGACCTCTTCGGTCCACGCCCGCCGCATGATCTCCCATGCCTCTTCGAAACGCGCCCGCGACTGTTGCGGGTTGACCTGGTAGACCTCGTATTCGCGGGGAATTCCGCGGGCGAGCCCGCAGATAATCCGCCCGTTGGACAGGCAGTCGAGCATGGCAATCTCCTCCGCCAGGCGCAGGGGGTTGTGCAGGGGCAGAAGATTGCCGTAGATGGCCAGCTTGAGCCGGCACGTGCGTTGAGATACGGCCGCAGCCATCAGGTTGGGAGAGTTCATGAGTCCGTAGGGGGAGGTGTGGTGCTCGTTGAAGACCACCCCATCGTATCCGAGCCGTTCTAATTCCTCCCAAGCTTCCAGGTGCTCGGCATAAGTTTTAATCGCCTCCTCGGGTCGGAAGTAACGTTTGGGTAGAGGCCATGGCAGCTCGCCATCGATCTTAAGATGGTCAAGATGTTCCCGATAGGGCAACAAGTCAAAGACAAATACCTCCATGGTTTGCTCTGTTCTCCTTCCGTCAGCCGCTGGTTAAGCCTTCTCTACCGCCGACGCCACCTGTGCGCCCGGTTCTGCCTTAAGGTTCATCGCCCACATGGCCGCAATGGCTAAGAGAGCCGGGATCGCAGCCAGGGAAAAGACCGCGGCCATCGGCATTTTGGCGGCGACCATGGCCCCGCCCAGGAGCGGCCCGGCTATCCCACCAAACCGTCCCACGCCGAGCGCCCAGCTGACTCCGGTAGAGCGCACGGTGGTGGGATAGATGCTGGCGGCCAGGCCGTTGAGGCCAAATTGCGCACCTACGATCCCCAGTCCGTAGATTAAAAGCATCAGCATCACCGGAAGAAAGCCGTGGACCTGTCCCAGCAACACCAGGCCGACGGCCCCCAGGAGAAAGCCCGCCACCAACACCCCCTTAGGGCTGCGCAAGTCCGCACCCAGCCCGAGCAGTACGCCCCCTACGGTGGCCGCCCCCTCGATTACCACCAAGCCCCAAATGGCATCGGCCAAGGAGAAGCCGGCCCGCGTCAAAATCACCGTCAGCCATCCGTTGACCAAGTACTGCACCAAGAGGTTGAGGGCAAACATGATCCACAAAAGCACGGTATTTCGGGCACGCCCCCCGTCAAAGAGATGACGGACTGGAAATCCACGCGGGTTTTCCTCGCTCAGGTAGTAGGTGTCGGTATCGTTGAGCGAGGCGGAATGGTCGATGCTGCGCAGCAGGTGAGCGACTGCCCGCGAACGGGTTCCCTGAGCCACCAGAAAGCGAATCGACTCTGGGAGCAAGAAGGCCGCCAAAGCCCCGAGCACCAGAGCCGGAATACCTGCCACGTCGACGAACATGGCCCGCCAACCCCATTTCGGGATGATGGCCTGGGCCAACAACGAGACCACCACCCCGCCGATGGTGATGCCGGTGAAGGCCAAGCTGACCATGGTCTTGCGCAGGCGTCGGGGGGAATATTCGTCCGCCAGCGGAATCACATTGGGCAAGGATCCGCCCACGCCCACCCCCACTAGAAAACGCAGGAGCAGGAGTGGGCCGACGGCGTTGACGCCGGCAGTGAACAAAGAAAAAACCCCGTAAAAAGCTGTGGAGATGACCACCACCCACTTACGGCCCACCCGGTCGGCGATGGGCCCCGCCAAGAACGCCCCCACCATGATGCCGAAGAGGAACAGCGAAGAGATGCTCCCGAGCTCCATAGGCGGAATGCGCCAGGCCTTGGCCACGATCGGCAGCACGCTGCCGATGATGACGATCTCGATACCATCAAAGGTGACTATCAACCCGGCCAAGACAACAACCCAAAGCTGTTTAAGACTCATGGGCCGGGAGTCAATCCATTGGGAGACATCGACCGCCATGAGACGACCTCCTCCAAGACCAAAAGCGGACCGACACGAGCGTGGCGACCTCGGGAAATGAGGCGCAGCCGTGAATCGGCTTGCTAGGCTTGCCAAAGCGTGCACTACCCTAAAATAAACCTATAGTTCCCACTTTTAAGCTAAATGGTAATCAATATGGTGGTCAAATATCTCTTTATGTTCCGTTCCATAATGGCACTGTTATGACACTCACCGAGTACGCTCCCGATCCCCCTCACCGGTCCCATCGCCCCGCTGGTCCTGGCGACCGTTACCAAACAGGCGCACCCTTTCGACCCGGAGGCGCGCCATGGGTGCAATACGACCAGAACCAAAACCGGCGGCCACAAGCGCCACCAGCATGCCGACTCGGCAACCGGGCCCGTCTGGTCACGACCGTGATGGTCGCGCCGGCGAATGCGACGCACCGGGGCACCTCGTCGGCGTCGCTCCGTAGGCGGAAAGCCCCCACGAGGGCATTCCCGCGCCAGGTCCTGGGGAATGTGGCTTGCTGAACGCTTGCGGGCCAGGCTGCGGTTGGGTCGGCCACCATGGTCTGTGCGCTTGGCCAGAGCGCCCCGCACCACGGGCAGGCGGGCCGTGGCATGGAGGCAGGTTGGACCGTCGACCACCACTGCTCCCGCTGGCAAAATAGCTCCCCTAAATCACACCCTCCCTAGCGTCCCTCCGCCCCCCGGTCCCCGGTGCAGCCGCCGGCGCAGGCATGATTCACGGATGGGCTCATTGCGGTCATAGTGGTAACGTTGTAGATGTGGTACCAAGATATTAGCCGTTAACGCCTGGTGGAGCCGAGAACCGGCAGGCGACGAACTGGGAATTTTGAGGAGGTCGCAACCGTCGTGCGGCACAAGTGGACGCGCCGCCAGTTTCTTCTCGCTGGAATCGGCCTTACCGGGATTTTGGCGGGTGGCGGCTTGGCCGATTGGGTGTTGAGAGCGCCCACCCCGTTGCCTGCACCGCGCACCATGCGACCTCCGTCCTTGGACAGCGGTGCAAGCTTTGAGGTGATCGCCGTGGGCTCAAAGCAGGAGCTTTGGACCGCCAGCTCCCCGGACACCTACGCCCAGGCCATGCGGCATTGGCTTGGCTCCATCCAGCCATCCCCCAGCCTGCCGCGCCTAATCGTATTTCCCGAAGACGTCGGCCTGATCCTCGCCTTCTTAGGACTTCGAGGCGCTCCGGCCCGCAGACTCCCTTCTTCCACCCTGGCCATGGCCTCGCTCTTGGTCGCCTGGTGGCCAGAGATTTTGGCCATGCGCCAGAGGTTTCCGGACGTCCCGCTGCCTCCCCACGACCTCCGCCTGTTGTGGTTGGCCTTGGCCAACACCATGGTACCAACGTTTTGGTCTACCTTCGCCAACCTCGCCAGGCAATATCACGCTTACGTGGTAGCTTGCATGCCCTGTCCTCCCTTTGAGGTAACGCGCCAACAGTCCGGCTTTCCCACCCAAGTCGCACCTACCGCCCCCGCGGTATACAACACGGCTTTTCTCTTTGGACCCGACGGCGCCGTGATCGATCAGCTGCGCAAGGTGTACTTGGTGCCGGTGGAACATCAATTGCTCAGCCTCTCCCCGGGTCGCTTGGAAGAGGTCCACGGCGTGACCCTCCCAGGGGTCGGCAAGGTCGGTGTGGTCATCAGCAAGGATGCCTGGATGCCAGACGTCCTGGACCGCCTGGAGATGGACGGCGTGGAGATCCTCATCCAGCCTGATGCCAACGACGCCCGGTGGGCCTCCCGCCCCGTGCTTACCGCCTGGCCCCCAGATGGGTGGAAGGCCGGAAACTGGGTCTCCGTGCAAAAACACATGGGATTTGAGTTAAGCGTCAACCCGATGATGACCGGAAACCTTTTTGAGCTTCCCTTTGACGGGCAAACCGCCCTGGTGGCCAAGGTGGCTCGGGTGCCGTGGCTCGGCCAATACATTGGGCAAGCCTCCGAGGGGGGATTTGTAGCAGTCGCACCCTGGGTGGTGCAAGACCCCGTGAACCAGCCATTGCCTGAGCGCCGCCGCTTCCTGGCCTCGGTGGCCAGTGCCCTGGCCCCGGGTAGCCGCGCAAGCCTGCGCAACCGGTATCAGGCCACGGTCATCGTCCACCGGGACGCGCTGAGGCGGGCCCCGCAGCACGACCAGCCGACCCCACTCTTTCCCTGGCGCAAGCGACAAATCCTAGCCGCCCCGGGAACGGCACACTGGTTGCCCAACCTGGCGAAGAGCTTGGACGGCACCCTCTACCTGACTTTTGTGGCCGCTTACCACGGCCAGACCGTCATCGGCCTTTGTCGCAGCGACGATGGAGGGGCCACCTTTTCCGAACCCCGCTGGGTTGAACCGGTGCCGTCCGCCTCGCAGTGGCATCCGGTCGTCGCCGCCTGGCCCCAGGGACGGGTGGCGGTGGCATGGATCGATAACCGGAATGGGGATTGGCAGCTGCGCCTGGCCGCAAGCCATAATTGGGGACAGGACTTCTCCCCAAGCGTCACCTTCCCCACCCCAGAAGGTCAACCCTTGGCGACCCGACCATGTTTATTGACTGCGGAGAATGGGAGTCTGCTGGTGGCTTGGAGCGACAATCGCCTGGCCAATGCCGTGGGCGCCATCTATTTTAGCCGCAGCGGGGACTTTGGAAGATATTGGTCTTCACCGCTGAAGGTCAGCGACTGCCCTACCGAGGTTGTAGGCGGGGTCGCCTTGGACACCGGCTATGCCTGGAACCCCTCGCTGGCCTGTGACGGAGATGTGGTCGCCTTGGCTTGGCAGGATTTTCGCCCCCTCCAAGGAGAAGATCGCCGAACCCGGCGCAACCAAATACGCTGGGCAATCAGCCTAGACGGCGGCCACCGCTGGCAGCCGTCCCAGCCGTTGCAACCAGACATGGGAAGGGAGCAATATGTGCCCCGGATAGGGAGGGTCGGCCCCAAACATTGGGCGGCCGCCTGGGTGGAGCAAAGGTCGACGACCAAAGAAACCTTCCTGGTCACCTGGATCCAAAACGGCCAAACTTCCCCGGTTAACCGTTTGGGGTCAGGCGTCTTGGGGCTTCCGCCGGCCATGGCCATGACCGAAGACCAAACCGTTTGGGTGGCCTGGACCACCACCGCAGGCACGCTCGGAGTAAGCCGTGGGGCAGGCGGGCAATGGCAGACGGCCCACGTCGCCCCCAAAGCCCCCGGAAAGCTCCAAGCGCCGACGCTGGCCACCTTGTCGCCAGGACACCTCGCGATGGCCTGGACCCATTCCGGGCCCCAAAACGCCTCCACCCTGGAAGTGGCCATGGCCCTATTCGAGTGAGGCCATTCACCGGTTGCCTTCCAGGGCCCTTCCGTTCGCATCCGGAAGGTGGTTAGGCCGACCGGATCAGGAAGGTTCAACCAATCGGCCGGTGACTTTCAGTTCCCGTCCGTTTACATTGGATATAGCCTCAACTAGGCGGCGGAGCTTGACCCGGGCCGGACCGAAGAAAGAGGCAGCCCATGGATACCCTAAAATCCGGTACCCGTTTGGGGGGAGTCATCAGGCATGTCTACATCAGACGAAGAGACCCCGCACCTGTTTGACGCCATTGCCAAAGGCTACGATTGGTGGAGCACGCTCTTGTCGGCCGCCGGCATCCGCGCCTGGCACGGCTTGGCCTTGGAGCTTTTGGACCTCCAGCGCGGCTTATCCGTGTTAGATGTTGGCTGCGGAACCGGAGGTCCCACCCGAAAAATGGCTCGAGCGGTAGGACCGGAGGGGAAGGTGGTCGGCCTAGACCCTTCGCGAGGAATGTTGGACGTCGCCCGCCTGGCGCCTGCCGAGGAGGGTTCGGCTCCTTTGGAGTGGATTGAGGGCAGAGCGGAGGCGCTGCCGTTTCCTGACCACACCTTCGACCGAGTCACCGCCCAGTTTTCGCTTCGCAACACCGGGCATTGGATGGCAGCGCTCCAAGAGATGGTTCGGGTCTTAAAACCCCAAGGACGCCTGTTGGTCCTCGATGTATTGCAACCGACCACCACCCTAGGCGCGCTGGCTTTAAAGGGGCTAGAGGCCTCTCTCCACGCCCTGCCCCGCGCGGAGCAACAGTTCTACGAGTGGCTGGGCCTTTCGGTCCGCCATGCCCCTACGGCGGCCGAATTATCGGACGCCATGGCCGAGCTCGGACTGGAGGATATCCACACGCACTTTTGGCTGGGTGATTTGGTCGGCGTCGTGTACGGCACGCTGGCCGCCCATCCTGCCCGCCGCTCCTCGGACTTGCCTCCGGTGGTGGTTTGGGCCGTAGACGGGTCTTGGGCCGCCTATCAAGGCCATCGATGGCTCGTGCGCCACCTGCATCCCGCAGCCCACGTCCACGTGGTCACCGTCATCCCCAACCGAGAGGTGGACACTCCGAGCCAAGCCACTGAAGCCGCTTTCTGGCGTCAACACTGGGAAGACGCGCAGCTCTCCCTCCAAGGCTCAGGATTCTCGGTGACTGCCACCCTCCTGGAAGGGGAGGTGGGACCGCGATTGGTAGAGTATGCGGCTGCGGTGAACGCGTCGGCGCTGTTGCTGGGAAAAAAGTGGCGCAGTCCGCTGGCAGAACAGGTGCTGGGAAGGGTTTGGGCGTACGTCCTCGAGCGTGCTCCATGTCCGGTGATTGCCTTAAGCTCCCGCCTCCCGTCTCCTTAAACAGCGATCCGTGGGTGGATGCGCAATAACCTTACGGCCAGGCGATCATCACCGCCCCAAATCGGTCTTCACCCACATAAAGGGGATAAGACAGGAGCGTCATCACCGTCACGTTGTTGCGGATGTAGGTTTGGACCAACGGCTCCGGCGAATCCGCCGGTCGCTTCAGCGGGGCTCCCAGCTGAGAGAACTCCGCCCGGGTCAGCGCTTTGGGGACCGTCTGCACCGACCAGGCCATCCCGACCCGACTGCCGCGCACCCAAGTCGGATGGGTCAACAGTCGTTTGAAACGGTTGCGGTCGTCCACCTTGGGATCCCCAGTCAGCGGCAGTCGGTCGATGTCGACACAGGCAACCACGTAGCCGTTGAGGTCGACGACGCTAAACAAAATCCAGTCGGGATGACGGCTGATAAAGGACTGGACCAAGCGATTGAGGGTACCCTCCACGGAATCTTCGTAAGGCACGCGAAACCGCGGGGGATCCAGTTTGCCTTTGCCCACCACCTGGGAAACATCGCAATAGGGGGCAAGCCGACGAATGCTCTGGTCGTCGTAGGGTTCATACTGCCCGACCGCCAGCAGGCTCTCCCGTCGCACCCGACCGCTGGCCACCGCCGCCTCCAACACCTGCTCAATCTCTTGTGCAGCGGCTAGGGCCTCGCGCCGCGCGGTCGGGAGCACCCCGTCGTACTGGTATTGTCCGAGCTCCTCATACCCGCGTTCCATCCGCCGGGCCGTCTCCTGGACCTCTGCGGTGATGGCGTGGACCTGCTCGGATACTTGGCTGAACTGCTCAGACAAGGTGTTCATGGTGCCCGCGACCGCCTCCATGTGGTCGTTTTGGGCCTGGGCCAGCTGGGCGGTGGCCCCGATTTCCCGAGCGGCTTCGGAAATCACCTGGTTGATGACGGAAAATCCCTGATGAGAGCGGTGCACGGCCGCCCCCAGAGCGACCACCGCCGCCCCTGCCTCCTCGCTCACCGCGCGGGCCACCCCTAGCTGTTGACGCATGGAGTCCAGGTCCTCGCTGATGATCTGGGCCTGTTGTCGGGTTTGGTCAGCCAGCTTGCGGATCTCTTCCGCCAAAACGGCAAAACTTCGGCCGTACTGGCCAGCCCGCGCCGCCTCGATGGCGGCATTGAGGGCCAGCAGGTTGGTGGTGGAGGCGATTTCCCGGATGACATCGCTCAAGCCTAAGATCCTTTCGGCGTGGCTCTGTAAATCGGTCATCGCCTGGCTAATCCGGCGACTCGCCGTCTCGGCTTGGGCGGCCTGCTCTAACGAGGACTCAGCCACTTGTCCCACTGCGGTGGCTTGGTCGCGCACCTCTTCGATCTGCGAGGCCGCCTCTTGAAGACGTCCGGCCATTTGCTCCACATCGCGAAACGACTGTGCAGTCGTCTTTTGGGTGGCTTGGACGAGTTGGGCCAGTTGCTGGACCACGCCGTCGACCGCCATCAGGTCTCGCTCGTTGGTGGCTGCCCGGGATGCCACGTCGTGCATCACCGACTCCAGCACCGGCAGCGACCGCTCCCAACTTGGCGCCACCATCAAGTTGCTATTTTGGTTCGAATCGCCTGACAACTCGTTTTCTCTCCCTTTCTGGTCTACTTTGCCAGGTCGCCGGTTACCGCTATGCCGGTACGACTACCCGCTGTGGGTGGGTGTAGATGCTAAACTCGGAACCCCGAGCAAACCCGATGGCCGTCACTCCGAGTTCTTCCGCCAACTCCACCCCTAAACTGGTGGGGCCGGCATTGGAGACGATGACCCCCCCTCGCATCTTCACCACCTTCAACAACACCTCCGACGAAATGCGACCCGAGAACACCACCACCCGGTTGTCTTGCATCTCCCCCAGGCGCAAGGCGTACCCAAACAATTTGTCCAAGGCGTTGTGACGCCCGACGTCGGCGCGGATCGCCAACACCCGGCGCGGAGGATCGACCAGGGCCGCCATGTGCAACCCCCCGGTGGGGTCTAGGTGATGGCGGTCGGCCAGGATTCCGCTTAAGAATTGGACATCCTCCACCGTCAACAGCCCTTCTTGGACCGGAACCGGCCGGGTGGTGGCGGCGTCGGCCTCTAAGTAGATGGCCGGACGACTCTTGCCACAACACACTCCAAGGGCTCTCCGCCCAAATCGGCTCCACTGCTCCGCGGTGAGGTTCGGCACCCGCACCCACACCTCCTGATCCTCAGGGCGCCATTGCAGGATGCTGACCTCGTCGGGCTTGCGGATCACGCCCTCAGAAGCCAAAAACCCCAGGACGAGGTCGGGAACGTGGTCCGGGGTGACGGCGATGGTGACAAACTCCGCCCCGTTAAGGTAGAGCGTCAGCGGCGTCTCTTCGGCCACCGGTTGCAATACCCGTTCCCACCCGGCGGGCGTCCACTTCCACCGCCCCATCGCTCGCTCGATCGTCGCCACGTTCCCCAAGTCCTCTCTAGTCGTCCCTGCCAGCTCCGGCTTAAGGAGTCGCCGAGCCGCGATCCTGGACGAACTCGAACCCAAACCGCCCCTTGACGCACAGGTGGCCCCGTGTGACCTCTCTGTCCAGCGGCGAGGTGACCTTGACAATTCGGTTATCCTGCACGTGCAGCTCTAACGTACATCCTACGCCACAATAGGGGCAGATGGTGTCGGTGACCGTCTGCCGTTGAGGATCCCAGGTGCCGGCCTCCCGCATCTCGTATTCGCTGCGAAACATCAAGGCGCCGGTCGGGCAGACCCCGATGCAGTTTCCGCAGTAGACGCAAGCCGACTCCGGCAACTTGACGTCGTACTCGGTGGAGATGTGGGCGTCGAACCCCCGCCCGGCGACGGCGATGGCAAAAGTGAACTGGGCTTGGTCGCCACAGGCCTCCACGCACTTGTAGCAGAGAATGCACCGACTGTAATCCCGAACGTAGAGCGGATTGTCCACCTTGACGGGTTGCTCGAGGGTAACCGCCGACCCAGGGGTTGGAGCATCCGCGGTATAGGGGGCCGGCTCGCCCCACCGATCCGGCTCGGCACCGTAGGCCTCAATCCACCGATGCACCTCCTCGCCGGCCGCCGAGAGGTCGGTCGCGGAGGCCAACAGTTCCAGGACCATCCGGCGGCTCTGGCGCACGCGAGGAGAGTCGGTCCTGACCTGCATTCCCGGTTCCACCTTGCGCGAGCACGAGGGAACCAGGGCCCGACTGCCCTCCAGCTCGACCACGCAGACCCGACAGACGTTCACCGGGGCCAGGTTTTCCAAATAGCAGAGCGTCGGCACCTCCACTCCTGCCGCCACGCAGGCTTCGCGAATGGTGCTACCCTCTTCCACCTCTACCGGCCTGCCGTCGATGCTGACGGTGACGGTCCGACCTTCCACAGCGGCACCGCGGTTCATTGTACTGCCTCCCCTTCTCCTAGGAATCCGAGCGCCCAGGCCGACTCAATGGCGTTGGCGGCCGTCTGCCCCAGCCCACAGATCGATGCGTCCCGCATCACCGCCGCCAGGTCGCGATGACGCTCCCGCTCCTCGTGCCAAGAAGTCAAGGGACGTCCCGCAACCACGCGCTCGACCAATTCCCATTGCCGTTCAGTGCCGACGCGGCAGGGCACGCATTGGCCACACGATTCCTGGCGGAAGAAGCGAGCAATCCGGCGCACCGCCTCCCGAAGGTCGCTGGCGTCGTCGAAGACGATCACCGCCCCGGAGCCCAAGGTGGCCCCGCGGGTCCGAACCGCCGCGAAGGAGAGCGGAAGGTCGAGAGAATCCGCTCCCACGAAGCTGCCGGCGGCTCCCCCGAGGAGGATGGCCTTCAGCGAGCGTCCAGGCCTCAGGCCCCCGGCTGCCTGGAGCAATTCGCCCAGGGTGGTGCCGAACGGAACCTCAAACAACCCCGGCCGCCCCACGGCTCCGGAGACGCAGAACAGTCGGGTGCCGGTGGAATCCGCTGTGCCCAGGGAGGTGTAGGCCGCGGCCCCTAAGCGCAGAATGACCGGTACGTTGGCGATCGTCTCGACGTTGTTCACCGCAGTAGGCCGTCCAAACAGGCCGTGCACGGTGGGAAAGGGGGGCTTGTTGCGCGGCTCGCCGCGCTTGCCTTCGATGGCGTTAAACAGCGCCGTCTCCTCTCCGCAGACGTATGCCCCGCCCCCCGAGCGCACCTCCACATCGAAGGCGAAGGGCTCTCCGAGCACCGACTCTCCTAGGTAGCCCCGCTCCCGCAAGGTGGCGATGGCGGTCTCAAGCCGCGCACGGGCCAGCGGATACTCCCCACGGAGG
Organism: Bacillota bacterium; assembly: GCA_023512105.1. Classification (GTDB taxonomy): domain Bacteria; phylum Bacillota; class Sulfobacillia; order Sulfobacillales; family Sulfobacillaceae; genus JAIMAE01. The sequence continues at coordinate 44,352 of JAIMAE010000002.1, forward strand.
AAGATGTATCCCTTGCTGGCGCCCACCGTCCACCCCGCAATGGTCAGCCCTTCGAGCACCGCGTAAGGGTCTTGCTCCAACAAGAGGCGGTCTTTGAAGGTACCGGGTTCCGACTCGTCGGCGTTTAACACCACGTATCGGGGCAGATCAGGACTTTTGGCCACCGCCTCCCATTTGGCGGCGGTGGGAAATGCGGCGCCGCCGCGCCCTAGCAACCGAGCCTCCTTGAGCTCGCGCAACACCCCTTCCCGGCCGAGGGCCAGGGCTCGCCGCAGCCCGGAGTAGCCCCCCGCCGCTCGGTAGGCGTCCAGAGAGGTGGGATCGAGGCGACCCATCCGCTCCGTCAACGGTTGCGGATGGCGGTCGGTCCGGTAGATGAAAGGAAGCGACTCTGGCCGCGGCCCTTCCTCCAGGCTCTGCATCACCGTCGCGGGAGTTTCAACCGCTCCGAGGCCAAAGGAACTGGCCCCGGAGCGCTGCACGAAGACCGCTGGCCCCTCGGCGCACCGGCCGAGACACGGGCTGCGGTGCCAGGCCACCGCCCGCTCTCCCTCCCCGGCGCCCTCCGGTCCCCACTCGCGTTCGCAGGCTTCAATCAAGCGTCCTGCCCCCGCCTGTTGGCAGGCCAAGTCGTCGCAGATGTGCACCACCGCAGGGCTTGCAGCCTCCAGGTGGAGAAGGGCATAAAAGCTGGCCACCCCATAGGCTTCGGCGTAGGGCAAGCGCAGGCGCCGAGCCACCTCCCCCAGGGCGGCTGGACTGACCCAACCGATGCGCTCCTGCAGCGCCAACAGCACCGGCAAGAGCCGGTCGCGGCCATGCGGCCGCTCCGGCTGCACCGCAACCCGCAGTCCCTCGGCGGTCCGAGCCGCCCCGTTCCCTGCCCCCGCAGACCCCAGGATCGCGTCTATGACAGTCCGCTCGGAAGCGGTGGGCTCCATTTCCATGGGGTTTTGGGTCTCTGTCATCATGTAGGCACCTCCATGGTTTGGACGTCTTGGGCTGGTTGGGCCGGGACAGCCAGCTTCTCCACCCGGATGGCGGTGGCCTTAAACTCCGCCGTGCCCGACTTGGGATCCCATCGGTCTACCGTCAGCAGGTTGGTGTTGACCTGATCCGGATAGTGGAAGCTGAGGAAGGCCAAGCCCGGTCGAAGCGCAGGATCCTGGTGGACCGGCACCTCCAGGGCGCCGCGCCGCGAGACCACCCGCACCCGCTCCTCCTCTTGCAAGCCCAGTGCCCGCATATCTTCTGGCGCCAGATGCAAGTGCTCTCCCTTCGCCAACGGCGGATGATAGCGGCCGCTCTGCACCCCCGTGTTGTAAGCCTCCAGTCGCCGCCCGGTGGTCAGGCGGATCGGGTACTCGTCGGATAAGGCGTCGACCGGTGGTTCGTACTGCACTGGCTGGAAGGGAGCCAACGGCCCTTCCACCGGATCCTTCCACAGGCGTCCATGCAAAAACGGCGTGCCCGGGTGGTCTTCGGAAGGACACGGCCACTGAATGCCTCCCATCGCCTCCAGCCGGTCGTAGCGCATCCCGCGGTGCATGGGAGACAGGCTGCGACATTCATCCCAAATCTGCTCCGCGGTCAGATGGCCCCAATCGTGTCCCATCCGCCGGGCCAGTTCGGTCAGGATCTCGATGTCATCGCGGGCCCCTTCGGGTGGCACCAAGGCCCGATGGACGCGCTGGACCCGCCGTTCGCTGGAGGTCACCGTGCCCTCGGTCTCCGCCCACGACGCGGTGGCCGGCAACACCACCTCTGCCAGCTCGGCTGTCTTGGTAAGAAAGATGTCCTGGACAATCAGGTGGTCCAGTTGCGACAGCAGCCTGGCCGCTCGTCCGGCATCGGCCTCGGACTGGGCCGGATTCTCCCCTATCACCAAAAGGCCGCGCAGGTTGCCAGAGGCCATGGCCTCGAACATCTGCGAGATGTGCATTCCCCGCTTGGGCTGGATGGTGCACCCCCAGGCCGCCTCAAAACGAGCCCGCGCCGCGGCATCTTCCTCGATGTCCTGAAAGCCCGGCAGCTTGTTGGGCAGCGCTCCCATGTCCCCTCCCCCTTGCACGTTGTTTTGCCCGCGCAAGGGGTTCAACCCGGAGCCGTAGCGCCCGACATGGCCGGTCAACAAGGCCAGGTTGATGAGTGCAAACACGTTGTCGACGGCATTGTGGTGCTCGGTGATGCCAAGCGTCCAACACAACTCCGCTCGGTCGGCGCGAGCGTAATCATGGGCGAGCTGACGGATGGCCCAGGCCGGAACCCCGGTGACCTTCTCCGCCCACTCCAAGGTGTAGGGCTCGACCGCCTCGCGGTACTTCTCAAACCCAGTAGTCGCCCGCTCGACAAACTGCCAATTGACCAATCCGGCGTGGATGATCTCCCGTCCCACGGCGTTGGCCAACGCGATGTCGGTCCCCACGTCGAGGCCAAGCCATAGGTGAGCCCACTCAGCCGAAGCCGTCCGCCGGGGGTCGACCACGTAGAGCCGAGCGCCATTCTTCACCCCCCGCAACACGTGGTGGTAAAAGATGGGGTGAGTCTCCCGGGCGTTAGATCCCCAAAGAATGATCAGATCCGTTTCCTCAATTTCGCGATAGGAGCTGGTTCCGCCCCCCGCACCAAACACCGTCGCCAGACCGACGACGCTGGGTGCGTGTCAGGTGCGGTTGCAGCTGTCGATGTTGTTGGTGCCCAACACCACCCGTGCAAACTTTTGGGCTAGGAAGTTCACTTCGTTGGTGGCCTTGGAACAACTGAAAATCCCCACCGCGTTTGAACCGTAACGCGCCACGACTTCGGCCAACCCTTCAGCGGCCCGGTCCAAAGCCGCCTCCCAACTCGCCGGCTTGAGCTGGCCGTCTCGGCCTCGCACCAGCGGCTGGGTCAACCGTCCTGCGTGACTCAAACGCAAGTTCATCCTTCCCGTCCTCCCTTTGCCATCGCGTCGCCGGAAACCGCTTTAACTGCCTATCAGAAAACGTTTGATGGATGCTGACTTCACTGTAGAAGGCCTGACGAATCCGGTCAACGGGGAAACGCGTGGAAGGAGGAGCAACCTTGCCATTGCTCCTCCTCCCGCCGCTTAGGAATGGCTCGCCGCTCGCTGGGCCGGGGTCACCTCTTGGGCCGGGGCAGCCGGCTTGCGCAGGTAGGTGAGCCAGTAGATCGTGGCGACAAACAGCCAGGCCCCGATCAGGTTGCCGATGAAGGCGCCCGCCAACTCGACGAAGGCCTGGCCCCAGGTGATGTGCCCGCCCACGAAAATTCCCGCCGGAATGAAGAACATGTTGGCGACCACGTGCTGAAACCCGATGGCCACGAAGGCCATGATCGGAAACCAGATGCCCACGATCTTGCTGATGACGTCGCGCCCTCCAATGGCCAGCCAGACCGCCAACGCCACCAACCAGTTACATCCGATGGCGGAGGCCACGGTGGCGCCAAACGGCAGCTGCACCTTGGCCAAGGCAATCGCGATGGTGGCCTTCTCCCAGGGTGCCGCGGTCAGCATCTTGGCGTCAACCCCCAAGACGTAGGCCACAAACAGGGAACCGATGAAGTTTCCGATCAGCACCCACAACCAGTTGTTCAACACTTTACCAAACGAGATGCGCCCGGCGTGCCAAGCGATGGGCAAGGTCATCATGTTCCCGGTCAACAGCTCGGCGCCCGCGATCACGACCAGAATCAGCCCGATCGGGAAGACCGCGCCGCCGACCAAGAGCTTTATCGTCCCCCAGGAGTCGGGCATTCCGGCCGTGACTCGGATGTCGAACAAGCCTCCGATGGCGATGAACGCGCCCGCCAAAAACCCCAGGAGCAACAGCCTGTCGATCGAGAGCCGACTCTTGTCCACACCCGCTTCGACTGCCGCCTGCGCTATCTCAGGCGGAGTCAGGAAATTTGCTGCCGCCATAATCACCGCCCACTTTCGTTATGTGATGAACTAAAAAGACCCCGCGTCACATCGAATCCAAAAGAGCTAACTCAGTGGAAAGCCACTACGCGCACCATCTCCCTAAATTGGTTTATGCACTATAGCTCAATCCACCTCCATCGATATTTTACAGTCTAGGGGGAATGGTTCGACATGTAGTCGGTAAATTCCTTCAACAGCCTCTCGCCCCCTTGTGTGGCCCGGGTGACCATGGCGGGGGATTCGGCCGCCGCACCTCCTTCGCCGGGTGCCCCGCCCGCCTGGGCCAGCCTCGATTCGGCCCGCGGTGGTGAGGAGATTTTCACCGCTGCCTTACCTCCCCCTCAGGCAGGTGGCATATCGTAAATTGCGGGTATTTGTCCTTTCCCAAGGAGAAAAGCGCGGAAGCTGGGACACAGCTGGAGCGTTCGGCCGCGCGGGGAGGGAGGACATGAAGGCGAGTTTTCACGGCACCGACCATTCGGGTTCCCGCCGGCTGGGCCGAGCCTTGGCCAGCCGTCGGACCCGGGTCGCCTGCTGGGGCAGTCTGGCAGGCGCGATCGGGGTTGGATTGGCGGTCTTCTACGCCAGCTACTGGCCGCGCCTGACCCACCTCAATGAACTGGCCTATGCGCAAATGGCGGAGCACGGGGGGCGGTGGGTTACCCTAGATGAGGTCTCTCCTCTGTTTGTCCAAGCCCTCATCGCCACCGAGGACCAGAGTTTTTGGACCAACTGGGGCATCTCTTTCGAAGGCACGGCGCGGGCGGTGTGGGTCGACCTACGCGCCGGCCGGTTTGCGCAAGGGGGAAGCACCCTGACTCAACAACTGGTCCGCGACCTCTTGCTGACCCCGAAGAAGACCATTCCGCGCAAACTGGCCGGGATTATGCTTTCGCTGATGGCGGCACGCTTGTATACCAAATCCCAAATCCTGACCGATTACATCAACGAAGTCTACTTGGGAGCCGGGGCCTGGGGCATTTGGGCGGCAAGCCACCGGTACTTCGGCGTCTCGCCGACCCAACTCACCGCTGCCGAGGCCACCATGCTGGCCGGACTGCCCGAGGCACCCTCGGCACTCAATCCCCTCCGCCATTGGCAAGCGGCCAAGGCGCGCCAGGCGGTGGTACTGCAAAATCTGGTGTCGGTCCACGACCTCACCCCCTCGCAGGCCCGGGCCATCTACCAGGCCCCCATCCCGCTCAGGTCTTGCCCGCCCTCGGGGTCGGATGCTCGCGCAACCGACTGAGCCTGCGCGGAGTTATGGAAGACGGAGCCTCTTCCCGGCCTAGAGGACGACTGCACGCAGAGAGAGGGGTTTTCCATGCGCACCCGTTGGCACGTCTGCATCGGTTGCGGCCAACGATTCCCATACCGCTACGACGGGTCTAGCACCCTGCAGGAGCTTCACGGCATCGACTTTGTCTGTGGCCGTTGCCTGGAGTGGGCGCTCCAACACCCGGCCTTTGCCGCCGAACGGGTGGCCTCGGCGGAAATCGCCCCGGGAGTCGCCATTCGCGCCCCATGGTCGGAGGCCCCCCGCCCGCGCCCGCGCGTCCGGCGTCCTATCCGACGCTAAGCGGCTGGCCAACCCGCGCATTGCACTCCGCCCGCGGCCTCCGGGCCGCATCGGCGGAATGGGCCCGCGCAAAAAACTCAGCGGAACGGCATAGGCCGCCCCGCTGTCACTTCTCTCCCAGGCCTCAGGTTAGGCTAGGCGCTGAGCCGACTCCACCTCCGGTCGCAAGACCGACAACACCTCGCGTTTGAAGGCGACGAACTCGGGGGTCAAAGACAATTCCCAGGCCCTCGGGCGCGGGAACGGCACCTCGAAATCGCGGGCAATTCGGCCGGGACGGGCGGTCATCACAATCACTCGGTCGCCCAGCAGCACGGCCTCTTCGACGTCATGGGTGATGAAGAGGACGGTAGGACGCAACTCCTGCCACAACTCGAGCAGAAATCGTTGCATGTCGTTGCGGGTTTGGGCGTCCAGAGCTCCAAACGGCTCATCCATCAGCAAAATCTTGGGCTGGGTGATCAAGGCCCGAGCAATCGCCGCCCGTTGTTGCATTCCTCCGGAGAGGTGATAGGGAGCGTGGCGTTCAAACCCTTCGAGCCCCATGATTTTCAGGAACTGGCGCACCTTGGCATCGTATTGCGACCGCGGCAAGTTCTTTAATTTCAGGCCAAAGGCGATGTTGTCGTAGACTGACAGCCACGGATAGAGAGCCGCCTGCTGAAACACCACCGCGCGATCCGCACCCGGGCCTTGGATCTCTTGCCCGTCCAAGAGGATGCGCCCTCCCGACGGCGACTCAAACCCAGCCACCATGTGCAACAGGGTGGTCTTGCCACATCCGCTCGGTCCGACGATGCAGACGAACTCCCCGTCGCGGATGGTCATCGACACCTGTTGCAAGGCGGTGGTGGCCACCATTCCGCGCTTTTGCGGCGGATAGGTTTTGTAGAGGTTTTCCACCACAATCATCGGCGATTCTCCCGTCTTAACCCGGCCTACGAACCTTTGGCAACCGCCTCCGCGTAGGTCGGGTTAACGTATTGTGCCATATCCTTAGGAACCGAGGTCAACGAATGGATGCTTTGTAAGTACTGCGCGGCCGAGGTGAGCGACTTGGTCACCAGCGAGGTGGCCACCCCTGAGCCGGTGCCCAGCCCCTCGGGGGTCAACTGGGCGTTGACGTCGTACAGCTTGTATCCTGCCAGCTCGGTCTTGGCCAAGTCCACTGAAATGCCCGCCTCCTTGGCCATGGCGGCGATGGCCTGATTGGGATGGGCCTGGTAGAAGGCGTAGCCGGCCTGCTCAGCCTGGATGAATTCCCGCACCAAGTCGGGATGCGATTTGGCCCACTGGCTGTTCACCACCGCCAGGTTGAAGATCGGGGCTTGCTGCTCCACGTCGGAGTCGTACATCAGGGCCTTGCCCCCGTTGTGCAGCATGGTGTCAAACGCGGGGTCCCAGACGTAGGCGGCGTCGATTTGGTTGCGCTCCCAGGCAGCCACCATGCTCGGTGGCGACATGTTGTTGAACTGGACCGAGGAGATGGGAATGTGTTGCAGCTGCAAGGCGGTGTCCAGCTCAAACGGCGAGGTCGAACCCACCACCAACGCCACCGTCTTGCCCTGCAGGTCCTTCAGGGAGTTGATCCCGGACCCCTGGCGAACCACCAGCCCTTCGTCCTTGGTGTAGAGCTCTTGGGCCCAGATCACCTGCAGCGGCACCCCCTGGGCAATGGCCGCCACCGCCGGCGGATTGCCGATCCCGGTCATAAACTGCAAGGCTCCCGAGCCGAGGGCGGCCAAAGAGGCCGGACCTGAGGAGAAGAAGCGGAGCTCTACGTGGGCATGCATGTATTTCGAAAAATAATTCTGGGCAATCGCCACCATTTCCGGGTCGGCCCCGTTGTTTTCGTACCCGATGACCACCGTCGGCTCATTCTGGGTCCCGCCCCCAGCCGCCGCAGAGGTCGGGGTCGACTTGGCCGCCGGCGCCCCCCCACTGCTGCCGCACCCCGCCAGGGCCAAGGCAGGGGCGAGCAGGGCCACCGGCATCACCCGACTCCATCGGATAGACATCTCGATGCTCCTCCTTTTTCGTATCAATACCGACTAACCACACCCAATAGCTTTCGGCAATGTCTTCTTAAACTGCCCGGGCGCCTTCTCAATGCCCTTTCCAGGGCACGGCCAGCCTTTCAATGGCGCGGATGATCAACTCCATCAGGTAGCCCAAGATCCCGATGGCCACGATCCCCACGAAGATGATGCCCACTTGCAAAGCCTGTCCGGCCTCTTGGACTAGCCAACCGAGCCCAGCGGTGGCCGCGATGATCTCTGCCGCCACCAAACAGGTCCATGCCACCCCGATGCCCACCCGCATCCCGGTGAAAATTTCCGGCAATGCAGAGGGTAAGATCACGTAGCGAAAGACTTGATAAGGAGTTGCCCCGAGGCACTGAGCCACCTGGAGGCGCTGGCGGGGGATGTTGCGGACCCCGGAGACGGCGTTGATGATGATGATAGGGATGGTCCCCAGCAGGATCACCATCACCTTGGACACCTCTCCGATGCCGAACCACACCACCATCAGGGGAATGTAGGCCAAAGGCGGAACCGGACGGATAAATTGCAAGATCGGGTCGATGGCTTTAAAGACCGCTTGGCTAGAGGCCATCAGGAGGCCGAGCGGCACCCCGATGAGCACGGCACCCACGAAGCCCATGGCAATCCGGGCGGCGCTGATCCACACGTCCTGGAACAAGGTCTTGCCCCCGTAGCCGGTTTGCAGAAGCGCCCCGGCCTCCCGCAAGACCGTCAGCGGCGCCGGCAGGATCAGGGGCGGAAACAGGTGCAGACTGGAGATCAGCTGCCAGAGGGCAACCAGCATCACCAAGACCAGAACCGGAATGGCCGGACCGGCCAGAATCCATGACGTCCATTTGGCGGGCCGCGCCGGCGTGGGAGCCGGTGCCACCAGCGGTTGGGCGGAAGGGCCGTCTGATTGGATCATATTCCCCCTCCTCTCGGCGTAGCGAAGCGGGATGGGCGAAGCCCCAACGATCCCATAGACCTTTGTCCGACGATCCGACAACGTCACCGCTAAAAGGTTAGGTCCAGGATACGCACCGCCTCACTTTTCGTCAACGGATTACCGCGTGGCCACTCCAGCATCCTTCACCGCAACGGAACCAGGAGTGGATTCTCCCCCCGGCCCTTAGGTCCAGATTGCGGAATTTAGGTAAGAATGTCAAGACAAAACCCAAAACTTCTCGGTTCCAGGGAACTTGTGTAAGGTTACTTCATCATGACCTAGACATTCGCCATCGCCATGTCATGGATACCTTGACATCGCTCTCCACATTCCCGATGCAATGTCATCTCTAACATAAAATGAACCGCTCTGGTCAATAAGATTACATTTTCGGGGGCGATCTCCGCCGTCCCGAATCCAGATTTATTTGTCCTTACATGTTGACATATACTGCCCGGACGAAAATACTGGAGGACAGAACGATGCCACGCCACTGCCGGGTTTTTGGCCACGTTCGCCGGGATTGGGCGGCGGGCATGGTCGGGGTTGGAGGTCCCTCCCGCCCTTGCTGGCTCGCCGCTGCCCATGAAGGGAGAGAAGCGCCATGGAAGAATTCGTCGCCTCAGATGCCGAGGTTCCCCGCTTAAAGGAATGGGACCGCGACCATTTGTGGCACCCTTTAACCCAACATCAACCCTACCTGGCCGGTCAAGCCGCCCCTCTGATCATCGACCGAGGCCAAGGATCCACCGTCTGGGACCTCGAGGGGCGCGCCTATCTGGACGCCGCGGCCGGGTTATGGTGTGTCAACGTCGGGTACGGTCGCAAGGAACTGATCGAGGCCGGTCAACGGCAACTGGAACGGTTGGCCTATTACCCGTTGACGCAAAGCCATCCGGCGGCCATCCGCCTGGCCGCCCGCCTGGGCGCGCTGCTGCCGGACACTCCGCACCTGTACTTCTCCAATTCCGGTTCCGAGGCCAACGAGCTGGCCTTCAAGGCCGTCCGCCAGTACTGGCGCCAAATGGGCCAACCGCAGAAGTACAAGATCCTCTCCCGCCACCGCGGCTACCACGGGACGACCATGGGCGCGTTGTCCGCCACCGGTCAACCCGAACGCAAGCGCGGGTATGAACCTTACGCGCCCGGGTTTATCCAGGTTGTCGCTCCCTACTGCTACCGCTGCCCTTTTCGCCTGGAGTACCCCGGCTGCGGCCTGCAGTGCGCGGAGGATTTTGCCCGTCGGATCGAGATCGAAGGACCGGACACGGTGGCGGCCATCATCGTCGAGCCGGTGATCGCCGGCGGGGGCGTGATCGTCCCGCCCCAGGAATACCTGCCGCGCTTGGCGGAGATCGCCCAGACGTACCAGGTGAAGCTGATCATCGACGAGGTGGTCACCGGGATGGGGCGTTGCGGCACCCTGTTTGCCCATCAGGCGGCGGGAATCCACCCGGACGTGGTCACCATGGCCAAGGGCCTGGCCAGCGGCTACATGCCGATCGGCGCCACCGCCTTTAGCGAAGAAATCTTTCAAGCCTTTCTCGGCGAGGCCGACAGCGGCCGCCACCTGCGCCACGTCAACACCTACTCCGGCCATCCGGTGGCCGCGGCGGTGGCCTTGGCCAACCTCCAGGTGATCGAAAGCGAGGACCTGGTGGCGCGCAGTGCCAAGATGGGGCAATACCTGTTGTCCCGCCTCCGCCAGGCGTTAGCCGAGAGCCCCTTGGTCGGCGAGGTCCGAGGCCTGGGCCTTTTGGTTGGCGTGGAACTGGTCACCGACCGGGCTCGGCGCACCCCCGTCGACGACGCCTTCATGCGCCAGTTGGCCCGTTACTTGGTCAGCCACGGGGTTTTGGCGGGCAAAGCCACCGATGTCGAGGCCCATCACAACAACATCCTGATGTTTGCGCCCCCCTTGGTCATCACCCAGGAAGAGGTCGACCGCTTGGCGGCGACGGTGGCCGAAGCGATCGGAGCGGTGGGAGCGAAAGAGGCGATCTACCGATGATCGTAGGTCTGTTGAAGGAAATCAAGCCGCAGGAGCGGCGGGTGGGATTGACGCCGGACGGCGTGCGCGCCTTGGTGCGAGCCGGCCACACGGTGTTAGTGGAGCGGCAGGCCGGGGTAGGGAGCGGGTTTTTGGATTCGGAGTATCTTGACGCGGGAGCGCAAATTTTAGATCGGGAAGCGGTGTGCGCCCAGGCCGGGCTCTTGGTCAAGGTCAAAGAACCGCTACCCGAAGAATACCCGCTCTTGCGCCCCGGCCAGATCCTCTTTACCTACCTACATCTGGCGCCGGCGCCTGAGTTGGCCGCGGCCTTACTCCGCCAGGACGTGATCGCCATCGCCTACGAGACCATCGAGGAGGCAGGCGGGAACCTGCCGCTGCTCACCCCGATGAGCCAAGTGGCCGGCCGCATGTCCATCCAGGTCGGGGCCCAGTTTCTGGAGTGGTTTTACGGGGGAGCCGGGGTCCTCTTAAGCGGCGTCCCCGGGGTGGCCCCGGCCCACGTGGTGGTGATCGGCGCCGGAACGGTAGGCCAAAACGCCATCGCCATGGCGGTAGGGCTGGGGGCGCGAGTGACCGCGCTCGACACTTCGTTGCCTCGCCTGACCGCGCTCGACGAGCGGTATCACGGGCGGGTGACCACTCTGGCTTCCACCCCAGAGACCGTGGCGCGGGTCCTGCCGACGGCCGATTTGGTCATCGGGGCGGTGCTGGTCCCCGGCTCCCGGGCTCCCCGAGTGGTCACCGAAAAGATGGTGGAAACCATGCGACCCGGGTCGGTGATTGTCGACGTGGCCATCGACCAAGGGGGGTGCGTGGAGACCTGCGACCACCCCACCACCCACGCCGATCCCGTGTACATCCGCCACCAGGTGGTCCACTACGCGGTGGCCAACATGCCAGGGGCGGTGCCCCGCACCGCTACCTTGGCTTTGACCAACGTCACCTTGCCCTTCGTGCTGCGCATTGCCTCCATGAGCCCCCGCGAACTGGCCCGCGACCCGGTGCTGGCCTCCGGGATCAACGTCTTTCGCGGCAACGTCACCCACCGGCAGGTGGCTCAATCCCTAAACCTTCCCTACCGACCGCTGGCCCAGGTGGTCTGAAAGTCTGCGGGGCCGGCCAACGGCGGCCGATGCCGGAGCCGGCCCCCTGGATCACCAGGCATCCATCATCCCGGCGCCGAGCTTTTCTCCCGGCGCCACCCCCTCCACCTCCTGCCCCTGGACAATCGTGAAGTGGAAGCTGGCCCCGCGAAACACGGTCCGGACGTAGGCCAACGGTCGCGAATCCTTGGTGTAAAGCACCCCCTCCCAGATCATGATCGGGGTGCCCGGTCGCACCTCGAGGATGCGCGCCTCCTCTTTGCCCGCCCCGGCGGCGTAGAAGGTCTGCACCGCGCTGTAGACGATGAAGCCGTACTCCTCTTGCAGGAGGGGGAAAATCGGCCCGTGGTCGAAATCCAGCCGCGACGGATCGGGCAAAAATCCGGAGGGAATGAAAAACGTCCGATAGGCCAGTCGCTCGTTGCGCCGTTGCAGGAGCACCATCAGTTCCACCACCGTGGAGTCGGGTTTCAAGCCGAGCGCCTTTTCCACGTTGGGGGCGGCGGGCCGCACGGCGTAGTGGATGACCTGGGAGGTCACCGACTCCCACTGGCCGGGTCCCATAAAGGTGGTAAAGACGCGGGCGTTGTCCGTGATCAAGGAATGGGCCACAAACGTGCCTCTGCCCCGAGTGCGGACCAACAACCCCTCTTGAACCAACTCTGCAAGGGCCTGCCGGATGGTCGGACGGCTCACCTGATACTCCTTGACCAGGTCGTTCTCGGTGGGGATCTTCTCCCCCGGGGTTAAGACCCCTTCCTGGATCTGCCGCTTGAGGTCTTCTTTAATCTGGTAGTAATAAGGAATGCCTGGTTTGAACGAAAAGGCCATCTCCGCCTCCTCCCACCACCCGGCTTGGCCGCAGCGGTCCTGCCACCAGGTTCGTGTCTTAGCCTGGATTCTTATCTTCCATCATACGACACCGCTGCCTTGTGGGTGCAACCGCGCATTCTCCCCTCCCACAGGCAGGAACTCGGCTTTTCGGTCGCGAATCGGAGAGCAGTCAACGGTGCCGGCAGGTCGTCGCGCCCCATTGCGCCCCGGCCGCCGCATCGGCGGCTTGGCCACCGACGATATCGCCAGGAGGAGGAATCGCCGTGCTCGACCTCCATCAATACCTCGAGAGCTTGCGCCGGGAATCTCCGCAGGAGGTCCTGACCGTAGCTGAGCCGGTCAGTCTCAACCAGGAGGTCACTGCCATCGTCAAAGCCCTTGAGGCGGAGCGAAAACTTCCCGTATTGGTGTTTACCCATCCGGTCGCCGCAGATGGCCGGCCGCTGGCCTATCCTTTGGTCATGAACCTGATGGCCAGCCGCCGCCGTTCCGCGCGCCTTCTTGATACCGACTTCAGCCAGGTAGGACAGGTCTATGCCCGCCGCATCCGGGAACGGCGTGTGGAACCCATCGTCATCGACCGTGACGCCGCTCCAGTCAAACAAGTCGTCAAACGCGGCCCCGACATCGACCTCTTTGAGTTCCCGGCGATGGTGCACTTTCAGATGGACCCCGGACCTTACATCTCCGGCGGATTTTTGACCACCGTGGACCCGGACACCGGAATCGACAACACCAGCCTCCAGCGGGGCTGGATCGTCCGCAAGGATGCCATCCGCTGTTACCTGACCACCTACTCCCACAACCGCTGGAATTTCAACAAGTACGAGGCCAAGGGGGAGGACATGCCGGTGGCCTACTGGATCGGCCATCACCCCCTGGCCTACCTGGGCGGGCAGGCGCGGCTCGACTATCCCGAGAGCCATTACGCAGCCATGGGGGGGTTGATGGGGGAGCCCCTGCGCTTGGTCCCCAGCGAGACCTTCGGTCGAGATTTGTTGGTACCGGCCGACGCCGAGGTCGTGATCGAAGGATGGCTCCGTCACGGCCGCCGGTATCCGGAAGGGCCTTTCGGCGAGTACACCGGATACACGGGGCCGCAGATCCCCAACCCGGAGCTCGAGGTCACCGCCGTCACCCACCGGCGCCAGCCCTACTGGATGAACATCTTGGTGGGCGGCGCCGACAACCATTGGGGCAGCTACGCGATCGAGGCGGTAATCTACGAGGCGGTCAAGCCGCGGGTGCCCAGCCTCCAGGCCGTCTATTTGCCGATGTCCGGACAGGCGCGCTTTCACGTCTACCTGCAACTTCACGATCCCAACCCCGGAGACGCCCGGGAAGCGATCATGGTCACCCTCACCACCGACTACCGGGTCAAGCACGTCTTTGTCTTTGACGACGACATCGACATCTTCAACGAACAGGAATGCCTGTTTGCCCTGGCCACCCGCACCCAGTGGGACCGGGACGTCATGATCTTCCCCAACACCCGGGGCAGCGCGCTGGACCCTTCGGTGGCCGGGGTGCTGACCACCAAGGGCGGGATCGACTGCACCAAGCCGCCGAAGACCGCCTGGGCCGAACGCAACCGAGTAGACCCCCGGGTCCTGGAACAGTTCGACCTTCGGCGTTGGGTCTCCGCTGGCCAGGAGGCGGCGATTCCCCTGGAACGTCAGTGAGGTATCGTTCACAACCACCTTGCGCCCGGTCAGGGCCAATCCCAACCGAGGAGGGAGTGCGATGGGTCAGGTGTTTTGGTTAACCTGTCCTGCCTGCGGTTTTCGTTATTACGTCGGCCGCGAGCTGCTGGAGGCCAAGACCGTCCCCAGTGTGTGTCCCCGCTGCCACCATGAGTATCCTCCCGAACACTCCGCAACCGGCATCGAGGCAACCACCAGCGGTTGAGGTTGCCAACGCGGCGAGCCGCTCCCCCGGGTCCAGTGGCAGCAGGCGCCAAGAGGCGAGCAGGGGCGGCTCGTCGCCTAAGCGTCGCGCGACGACTCGGCTCGCTTGGGCAGCGGATAGTAGGGAGTGTCGTGGGCGGGGTCGACCAGCTCGCGGTATTTGTCGATCACCTTTTTCAGATCCTCCCAGGCCTCGCGCTTCCATCCCGGGTTGCGCAGGAGCGCGGCCGGGTGGTAGGTGGGCATCAACCAGCGTCCATCGCGCACCACCCATTGGCCGCGCACCCGGGAGACCCTGGCGCCAGGGTCGATGAAGGCCTGGATGGCCGTCGCGCCCAGCAGCACCACAATCGCCGGACGAATCAAGGCCAGCTGGGCCTCGAGATTCGGACGACAGCGTTCCCGTTCCTCTTCGGTGGGAGCGCGGTTGCCGGGTGGCCGGCATTTGACCACGTTGAGGATGTAGGCGTTGCGAAAGCGGTCAAATCCCATCGCCCGCAACATTTGGTCCAACAACTTGCCGGCTGCTCCGACAAACGGCCGGAGCAATCGGTCCTCTTCAGCCCCCGGCCCCTCCCCGCAAAAGACGATGCGAGCCGTGGGCGCCCCTTCTCCGAACACCACGCCCCGGGCCTGTTGCCGCAACCCACAATTGCGACAGGCTCGCACCACTTCCGACAGCTCGTCCAACGTCGCGCAGCGAGCCAGCGCATCGCGTGACCACTCCACCACCGCGTTCTCCCCCCGCCCATTTCTCTTCCAGCATCTTACCGAAATCCCCCCATTTGCGACAGCGCCTTTTGCGGCACCCGAGCGCGTCACCTCTTCGCGGCCGCCCACATAGGGTGGTAGCAGCAATCCGCGGGGTGGGGGGGAGAATCGGTGACGTGGGGCATCGCCTTGAGTGGTGGCGGACTGCTGGGAGCAGCCCATTTGGGCGTCTGGCGCGCCTTGGAAGAATGGGGATGGGAACCGCAGAGCTGGTCCGGGACCTCGGCCGGCGGCCTGGTCGCCGCCTTGTGGGCTTCCGGAGCCGATTGGAAGGCGGTCGAGCGATTCGGGCAGCAGGTGGCCTTGAGTCCGCGCCGGTATTTTGAGCTTCCCTGGCGCCAATTGCTCTCCGCCTGTCTTAGGCACTCCCCGGTGACCGGCATCATTCGCCCGGAGCCGTTTTTGACCGACCTCCTGAAGTTAGCCGCAGTCGCCCGGATGGACCAGATTCCGGCGCCGCTGGCGGTCACGGCGGTGGACGTCGCCAACCTGGAGGCGGCGGCATTCGTCAGTCGAGCCGCGCCAAACCCTCCGGCCGGCAAAAGTCGGTGGCGCCAAATCGTCAAGGCCCCGCTCCGGCTGGCCCTGCACGCCACCATGGCCACCCCCGGGGTGTTTGAGGCGATCGGGGATGGGGATTCTCTCTACGTCGACGGCGGCGTGGCCGATACCCTGCCGGCCGATTGGGCCTGGGCGCTGGGGGTGGACCGGGTGCTGGCCATCGACGTCACTCCCGCCCCGCGGCTACCCCCTGCCCAAATCGGCCTGGAGAAACTCCTTTCGCGGTGCGAGCATTACATGACCGAGACCCTCTCGTCCCTTCGCGAACCGGCACCCTACCCGCTCCTCACCCTGCGCATCCCCACCGAGCAGATCGGGATGCTGGAGTTCAGCGCCTACGAAGACCTGGTTGCCTTGGGCTACCAAGTGGTCCACGACCACGAGGCCGAGCTGGCGCGCTTCCTCTCCGACCGCTGAAAATCCCCGAGGCCTGGCCGGCCACGCCAGCTGCCAAACCATTTACAGCAGTCGCCACCCCTGAACCGCGCCCCACGCCAGCGGCACCCCTACCACCACCAACAGGTTGCTCAACAACACCGCCGGCAGCGCGGAAAGCCACAGCGGGTCCACCTCCCGGGCCACCTCCTCCTCCACGTCCAAGGCCTGGCCGAGCTCCTCGGCGAGCCGACTGACTTCGGTGGCCTCTAAACCGTGGCGAAACCCGTGCCACAGCATGGCGACGAAGATTTCCGACTCCGGCAGGGGGTGCCGTGCCAAAAACTCGGCTACCGCGCGGTCGACCGCCTGTCCAGACAAAAATTCGCGCGCCAGTGCCACCACCTCCTCCCCCATCCCGCCCGCCTCTCGGGCACCCCATTCCAGCGCCTGCCAGAGGGAAAGACCGGCGGTGAGATACCATCCCACCCGCTGCCAAAGGTCCACCAGGGCGCGCCGCTCGGCCACCTGGGAACGAGGGCGCAGCCTTTTCACCAGCAGGTATCCGGCCGCTCCCGCCGCCGCCACCCAGATCGGGGTCCCGAACAGCCCCAAGCCGAAGCCCACCGCCGCCGCCAGGCCCAGCCCGGCCCAAACCGGCGCCCCACGGCCCCCTCCGTCGTTTAAAGCTGCCAAGCGTCGCCTGCTCCCCCTTCAAGAGGCCTTCCCAACTCCCGCCCTTTATCCCTGGCATCCGCCGAGGGCCGGGGAGACCGGCTCTGCTGCGCCGCAGCCTCCTCGGCGGTTTGGCGGGCCAGCCACTCCAACACCGCCGCCGTGGAGAGGCCGACCCAACCCAAGGCCAAGGTGCCGGGAAGGGTTTGGGTCAAGGTTTGGTAGAAAGCCGGCTCCAGCATCCGAAAGGCAGGGACGACCAGGAGGGGAGCTAAGCTAAGGGAAAGGATGGTCGCGCGTTTTCCCGCCTCTTGCACCCGGCGCCGCTCCTCCCGCCTCCGCTCGGCCTCCAGCCGCCGCACCACCCCGGCCACCACCGCCCGTCCCTCCCCGCCATGGCGGAGCAAATGCGGCACCACTCTGGCCAAAAAGGCCAGCGGAGGAATCGGAAAGCGCTTGGACAAGGCTTGTACCGCCTGCTCGGGCCGCACCTCCGGAATCTCCGCCAACCCCCGCATCGCCTCCTCCAGAGCCACCGGAAACGAGTGGATGCGCAAGAGATGATACAACCGGCGCAGGAAGAGGTCAGCCCAAGCGTAGGCCTCTCGCCGGCGATGGGCTTTCCGGGCTGCCTCTCGCAGGTAAGCCAGGCCCCATCCCACCAACCCAACGGCCAGGGCATAGCCGGCTCCCCCGAATCCCAGTGCCGATAGGGTCACCGCCAGCCACCAGGTCGGCAGCGTCGAGGCGCCGGCCGCCGTATACACCCAGAAGCCCACCCATAACGCCCAGGCCGGGTCGAGCCAGCTCATCGCGGCGGGCGCGAAGGATGTCGCCATAGCGGTTTCACCCCCGAGGAGCCAACCTCCTCGATGCTGGCCACCCATCGCCGGCCGGCTCCATCTCGCTGCATCCACACCACCGCGTCGACCGTTTCCACGATCTGCTCCAGCATCTGTTCGAACCCAAAGCCCCGAGCCCGCCGCTGGGCCAAGCGGGCCAATCGGTGGAGGGGAGCCCATCCCCCGCTGCGGCTGTGCAAGGTGGCCAGCGAGCCGGCGTGACCGCTGGCCATCGCCTCCAGCAGGTCGAAGGCCTCCTCCCCCCGGACCTCGCCGACCACGATCCGGTCCGGCCGCATGCGCAAGGCTTGCACCACCAAGTCGTGGATCGCCCAGCGCCCGGCCGTAATCAGGCGAACCAGGTTGCGCCGCAGGGCCACCAACTCGCGGACGTCCTCGATGACGACCAGGCGTTCCTCCTCCGGCACCGCCTCCACCAGCATGCTCAAGAGCGTGGTCTTCCCCACCCCCGCCCCTCCGGTGACCAAGACGTTGCGCTGACCGCGAATCAGCTCCAAGAGGCATTGCCAGCCTTCCTTGTCGAGGCTGCCCGCCTCTAACGCCTCTTCCACCGACCATTTGCGCTGGCGCCGGCGCCGTATGGTGATGCACGGCTCTTCAACCACCGGGGGAATCGCGCAATGAATCCGCGAGCCATCGGCCAACTCGGCGTCCGCCATCGGATGCTCGGTGTTGATGACCGTTCCCGCCCGACTGGCCAACCGTTGAGCCAACATCAGAAGATCTTCGCTGTCTCCGAGGTCGAGCTCCACCGGCTCCATCGCTCCCAGCCTCACGCAGTAGACGTTATCCACGCCGTTGACCAGGATATCCTCCACGCTGTCGTCGAGTAACAGGCGGTCCAGTGGGCCTAGCCCGGTGACACGGTTGACCAGGGCACGGGTGAACCAGCCGACCCACTCCGATGCCACCTCCGGATCCTCGCGAACCACCGTCTCCGCCAGTTGCTCCAGCCGGGTCAGCCGCTCCCGCGTCCACACCAAATGGCTCCAAGCGCTGGCGTCCCGTTGGCGCAACGCTTGCTCCCAGCGATCCAGGCGGTCCGAGAGGGCCGGACTCCCCACCCCCCGGCCAGGGACCAGCGGGCCCCAGGTCATCTCCATCCTCGGCGACCAAAACGACTCCATAACCGCCCTCCCCAGCTTAGTCGGGCGAGCGGGGCTTTGGCTCCCTGCCCGCCTTCGCCAGCGCTATCCCCCAACGGCTCCTTCCCGCTCGACTCCGGATTCCCCCCGGGCCAGGTCCGCACCTCGCATCCGAGGAGTGCCATGGCCTGGCGCGCCCGCTCAGCCGGGCTCTGGTGCGTCCACACCACCGCGGCCACCTGCGGCCGGATTCCTCGCACCACTCGCCACACCTCCTCCCATTCTTGCCACCGGCTGGCCTCCTCCGCGACCAGCCAAAATTCCTCCACCCAGGGCAAAACCGCCTGCCAAAGCGGTGTTCGCAAGTCCGCTCCCAAATCAAAGGCGATCCACTCCCCCCGGCTGGCCAAGCGACGAAAGGCCCCGGGGTCCGGAAGGGTCGCCCCCAGCAGCCAGGGCGGCGGAGCCGGGACAAAGAAGCCGTAGGGAGTGCGCCGCAGCCATAGGTGGTGCGTGGGGGCGGAGGCAAATCCTTCCCGGCCGGCCAACTCGCTTGCGCTCAACCGGGGATCGGCCCAGGCCGCGTCCACCAAAACCCCCCGCCCCAGCTGGGCCGAGGCCGCGGCGACCACCTGCCGCCAAAACGCCACCCGACAGATTCCTCGCGGTTCGGTGTACACCGCCCACCGGCGCGGCAAAGGCGGGATCGGCGCTGGGGAACCGGACCGGCCCGGGAACGCCCCGTCCACCCATCCCCGCAGCCGCTCCGCCCCAATCTGCCCCACCCACAGCTGGCAAGCCTGTCCGAGGCCTGCGAACGCGGAGCGCCACAGGGTCTCCTCATCCTCCCCCACCCACAGCACCAGGCTCCCCGTCCCCAGGGCCCGCTCGAGGGCTGAGGCCAGCGCCTGCGGCGTCGGCAGCCCCGGCAACCGGCTGCCCAGAAAGAGGTCATCTCCCGGAGCTAGCCTCGCGCACACGGCGGTCCACGAGGAGCAGACCACCACCTGGTCGGAGGGCCAATGGCCTTCCACAAAGGCCTCCATACCCGGGTGCCCGCTGGCCAGGATCTTCACGGCCCGGTTCCCACCAATTCCACCGTGCCCTTGACCCGAGCCGTCTCGTAGGCCAAGGCCATCAAAGGCGGCATGGCCACCGTCACCGCTCCCCGGCTTAGATCCCCGAGTACCGACTGCGCCGTGGCGCTCACTGCCAACACCTGGACCGGAGCCGACTGCCAGACCATTCCTTGCGGCGAGACCACCAGGATCTTGACCCATCCCCCAGGCTCGGCCACCTCAAGGTCTGAGGCGGACCCCGGGACCACCGCCACCGTCTGCATGGCCGCACCCCCGGGCTCCGAAGCCACCAAAGCGGGGCCCAAAATCTCCCCGATGCTCAGGTTTTGGCGGGCATAGGCGTGCGGCGGAACCTGCCAACTGGGCACCGGCTGCCACCGAAAATCCGCCGAGGAGAGCGGCTGGCCGGCGGCCACCGGGCGCACCACCACCGCCACCTGGCGCACCGTCTGCAGCTGGCGCACAAATCCGGCCGAGAAGAAGGCCGCTGCCCCCGCGGCCAACGCCAGCAGCGGGCCCCGCCAACCCGGTTTGCCACTCATGACGCATCCTCCCGTTGGCCGGCCAGCACCTTGGCCTCCTCCGGAGCGGCCCAGACCTTGATCCGCAGGTGGTCGTCGCCGGCGATCAAGAGGCCTTCGCCCACCGCGGCGTAGGCCAGGTACTGAAGCTCTCCGGCGTGAAGGTGCAAGGCTTGGGCCAGTTGGTTCAAACTCTCGGGGTGTTGGCGCAACAGCAGCACCAAGGGTGCGTTGCGCAGGCAGACCTCAGCGGCGGCGTGCCGGACAAAGTCGCCGAAGTCCTGGGTCACCAAGGACAGCGCGGTGTTCCACTTGCGAGCGCGCCGAAACAGCTCCTCAAGGTAGCGGGAGGTCTCGGGTTCGTTCAACAGGTGCCAGGCCTCGTCAAAGATCACCAGCCGGCGCCGGCCTAGACGCGTCTGCCGCGAGATCCACTCGGCCAAGGCGAGGTAGACCGCCCCCTTATCGCCAGGAGGGACGCGCTGAAGATTCCAGACCACAAAGCCGGACTGATTGAGACCGGGATCGACCGCCTCGCCGGCCAGGCGCCTCCACTTGACGCGAGCCAACTGCACCAGCTCGGCGGTCTCCCGGTGGCGTTGGGAGAGCGCCGTTAAGACCGCCGGCAGGCGATCCCCCTGAGGAACCGCGTAGGTCGTATCCCGCTCCGCGCTTTCCCCCAACACCTTCCAAGCGGCGCGAAGCCAGGCGCTGTCGTGCGCCACCCCCCATCCCGGCGCCAGGCGCCGGCACAGGCGGCTGAGGAAATCCACGTGCCATTCCCATTCGCCTTCCTGCTGAACGCAAAAGGGATCATAGGGAAAGGAAGTGCCCCCTTCGCCGATGGTGAGCACCGCTGCCCCGCACGACTTGAGGACGCGATACTCCCCCTCGGGATCGACCACCGCCACGTCCCACCCCCGGTACCGGGAGCGTAAGGCGTCGAGTTTGGCAAAGTAACTCTTGCCCGCGCCCGACCAGCCGATGGTGACCGAGTGCGGCGAGGGCATGCGAAAGCGGTCAACCACCACCAGCGACTGATTGGCTGGATTGGTGCCCCACGTCTGCCCGGCCGGATGGGCCAGCGACTGGGTGGCGAAGGGGAACAGGGTCGCCCACGCCTGGCTGTCCATCTCCCGACCGGCCACCGGTTTGCCGGTTGGCAATAAACACTGCAGTCCCTGCAGCTGCTGGAATCGCATCCGTCGCAACACCAGCAACATGCCCTGGGTCACCCCTTCCAAAAGCTCGGTGACCTGTTCCAATTCCTCCCGGGTTTTGGCCCACACCCCCAGGTATAAGGACACCTCCAACAGCTTGGTGTCGCCTCGCGCCAACTCGCGCCGCAGACGCTCCGCATCCTCAATCGCCGTCTCCTGGTGAGGGTTGGCCAGACGGCCGAGGTGCCGGTTGGCCACCTCGGACCCGCGCTGCCAGATGAGTCGCCGGCCCAGATCCTGAAGGCCGGTGCCGGTCGGAATGGGCGCTGTGTAAAGCGCCATCGCCAAAGGCCAGGGGAACTGCAAGAGCGGCATCAGCCATCCGCTCTCCACCCGGCGAGGATAGCCGACCGCCTTGAATACCCGCAGCCACTGTCCTCCCACCTCGATCTCCCCCGCATGCACCCGCAGCGCATCGGGGAAGAGCAGGTCGAAATTGGGCACTTGCCAGCGCCGGGTCACGACTCCCAAGCCCATCGCACCCCCGGCGGCAATTCCTGGCCGCCCCCCAGGCAGGCGTGAAGAAACCGGAACAGCTCCTCGTTCTCTAGTCGGTGCACCCGCACCCCGAGCGGGCGCAGGCCCTGCTCCACCACCTCTTTCCGTCGCAGCAAGACTTGTTGCGCCTCCTCCCAAAGCTGCTCTCCTCGGCGCAGCGGGCGGGAGCGGCTGTCGCTTCCCTGCCAGGGCAGGATCAGGTAGAACCTCCGGCGCACCAGATGTTGTACGGAGACCGCGGCCCGCACGAACTCGACGTAATCGGCCAAGGACGGTCGGAGGTGCGGCTCCATCTCCTCTTCGCGCGACTTCAATTCCCCGACATAGTCGTCTACCCGCAGAAAATCAGTCCGAACCAGGATTTGAATCGGAAAATCCAGACCGTTGAGGAACCCCGCATATTGATGGACCAACCGTTCCTGGTCGGCGGGCGCCCGCAGTCCAAAGTTAATCGGCCAGGCCTCCAAGACGGTGACAAACCGGTCGCGGTCAAGCAGGCACATCCCCTCCCCGATCGCTCGGATCGGAAAGATGCGGTGCATGTTCGCAGCCATCGTTTCACCTCCCGCTAACAGGAGAGAGGGCGGAAGTCTTCGGGCCTCTCCCCTTGTGCCAACCCCCTGCAGTCTTAGGGCAAATAGATCCGTGTGCCGCTGGTCCAGCGAAGCCACTGCCAAAGCCGGGCGGGAACCCGCTCCCCCTCCCAGCGCCCCCAGGCCAACCCGACCGCGGCACCGGTCACCGCCGCCATCAACGGCGCTTTCCAACTCCACGCCAGGGTCAGATGCCACAGCCAGCCGTCACCGAGACCGCCGGCCAGCAACCAGGGGAGGTCGGACAATCCGAGTCCCCACACCATCTCCGGCTGGCGGGCCAACTCCAAGGGCACGGTGCGACCCCGGTCTACCTCCACGTGCCTCCACCTCCTCCCAGCCAATGGCTCAAGCGTTGGGGAAGCCGAGTCATGTACCACAACACCCCTACCGCCTCCAACTCACCAAACAACGTTTGTCCTTGGACGACGAGGTGTAAGAACAACCAAAAGCTCGCCGCCAGGAGGGATTGCACAAAAATAGCCGCCATCAAATCTGCCAACATCCGGCGTACCGCCCCGTCCTGGGGGGCGAACAGCGAGGCGAAGGCGACCCAGGGGACCAGCGCGGTCAGGACCACCACCTCAATGCTGCGCCAGGCATAGTAGATGCCTAACCAGAACGACGCCCAAATCGCCGCCCCCATGGTCAACAGTCCCAACAACGGGGCGGTGAGCACCACCGCAGGCGACAGCGGCAGCCAATCCCCGCCCTGAGTCGGCATCAGTTGAGTTACCAGCGCGTTATTCAAGCTCAAGCACCACTGCACCACCGGAGCGATGGCGACGCTCAGAACCAGCGCCTGGCCCGCTTTGACCAGCACTTCCTGGGGCGTGAGATGGGCGCCGGGGGGTGATTGGGGCCACATGCTGCGCAAGAGCGCCCAGCTTAAAAACACCGAGAGCACGCCCAAGAGCAACTGGCGACTGATGGCAAACAGCTGCTCGGCCCACGGAGTCCAGTTCAGCGGTTGGAAAATCACCTCGCGCAGCAACAGTCCGCTGGCATCAGCCGCCTGGCCTAACACCCACTGGGCCAACCCCTGGGCGATGGTGTCCACGGCGCCGCTCACCTCGGGCTCCCTCACGAAGCCAGGTACTGCAGCAGTTCCTTCAACGCCCCCACCAGCAGGATCAAGAGCAGCCCGAGCGCCGCCCGACCCATGATCTCCTTAGCCCCTTGCACGGCTCGAGGGCTGTGCGCCAGCATAAATCGGATCCCGCCGTAGACCATCACCAGAGAAAAGACGCCTCCCGCCATGCCGATGAGGATGGTGGTGGCCCGCGACACCAGCGACACCAACTGGTCGTTCGGCACCTGAAACCCCTCCGCACTTGCTTTCGTGGCACGAAGTCGAGGACCGTGGATGCAGCTTTTAGGGTAGCGAGCGGCCGTACCAGAAATCCTGACTATTTTCGGGGCGCTTCGGCTCAATTCGCCAGCGCCATGCAACCATCCGACGCCATAAATCGAAGCATCGCCTCCGGGAGGCCTTACCGAATTCGTGGCAAAACAAAGCCCCGGCCTCTTGGAGGCCTTGGAACCGATGGGTAGAAAGGAACGGAACCGCCCATGCTAGCGCTGAGGGCTTTTCCGGCCGAGGGAATTCCCACCATCGGCCAGGCCGGCGACCGTAGAGGAGGAGTGGTATGAGCATCCGTTCCCGCCATGCGGGCCTGCGCGTAGGTAGAAGGCACCGCCAGGCGTTTCACCGCGACCTGACCGCGCCGTCGCTGGCGCTTTTGACCATCGGAGGGGTGATGGGATCCGGTCTCTTCTTGGCCTCCGGCCTGGTGGCCATGCGCGCCGGACCTATCGTGGTGGGCTTCTTTCTGCTGGGGGCGTGGGCCATGTACCTCGAGATCTCGGCCTTGGCGGAGATGGCCATTGCCACCCCCGCCCCCGGTTCCTTTTTGACCTATTCGGCGGAGGTGCTGGGGCCGGGGTGGACGTTTGTGGCCGGCTGGATCTTTTGGTTTTCCAGCGTGCTCACCATGTCCAGCGAGGTCACGGCGGCCGCCCTGTTCACCCGCTATTGGTTTCCGGCGGTGCCGATCTGGATCTGGGCGCTGGCCTATTCGGCGGGTATCGTGGCGATTAATTTTCTTAGCGTAAGAGGATTTGGCACCATCGAAGGGGTGATGGCGGCGGTCAAGGCGGTGGCGGTCGCCGCGTTTATCCTGTTGGCCGCCTACTTTGTCCTAGGACCCCATCCGGTGCGGCTGATGGGATATCAGGCCTTCCTGGCCCACGGGTGGCTTCCCCACGGATGGCTGGGCGCGGCCCCGGAATTTTTGCTGACCTTGTTTGCCTACGCCGGGACCGGGGTGGTGGGGATGGCGGCAGCCGAGACCAAAGACCCCCAGGCCACCATTCCCAAGGCGGTCCGGGCCAGCGTGCTGATCCTGGCCAGCCTGTATGTCCTCTCCATGACCTTGGTGCTGGCCCTGGTCCCCTATTTTCGCCTCTCGCCGGGAATGAGTCCGTTCACCCAGGCCTTGCATCACCTTCCGCTGCCGTTGGGCGCCGGGCTGATGAACCTGGTGTTGCTGTTTGCCGTCCTCTCCACCATGAATGCGGCGTTATACTCCAACGTGCGGGTGTTGTACACCCTCGCCCAGCAAGGACAGGCGCCGCGGGCGCTCAGCCGCCTCAACGCGCGCGGACAACCGGCGACGGCGATCTGGACCAGCGCAGGGTTGCTTTTGATGACCATCGCCCTGGCCTACCTGTTGCCGCACCAGGCCTACGGCTATCTGGTCACCGCCACCGGGTTTCAAGCCATGTTCATCTGGTTGATGGTCCTGTTTACCCATCTCCGCTACCGTCCCTACCTGCTCCGCCACCACCCGGAGCGCCTGCGTTACCGTCTGTGGGGATATCCCTACACCACCTGGTTTGTCATCCTTCTGGTGATCCTCGCCCTCCTGGCCTCTCCCCTGGCCAAGGCGGAACTGGCGGGGGCCTTAGTCGGGGTGGCCGGGATTGCCGCGGCCGCGGTGGCATGGTGGGCGGTGCGGCGCTCGCTCAAACCGCAAGGGGCAGGCGGACAGCAGTAGGGAGGCGCCATCAGGCGCGCCGGGTCAGGCAGGCCACCGCCTCCACGTGATCGGTGCGGGGAAACATGTCGACCGGCTGCAGGTAGTCCACGGTATAGCCGACGTGAAGGAGCGCGAGGTCGCGAGCCAGCGTCTCCGGCCGACAACTGACGTACACCAGCCGCTGGGGTCGGGCTTGGAGCAGAAGCGGCGCCACCGCCGCTTCCAGCCCGCTGCGGGGGGGATCCAAGATAACGGCGGCGGGAGTGGGCGAGTTGGGCTGCCGCAGCCAGCGTTGAAGCACCTCCGCCGTGCTCCCGACCTCCATTTTGACCGTGAACAGCCGGTTTTCGGCAAAGTTCTTCCGGGCATCGGCCACCGCCGCTGGGTTGACCTCCACCGCCCACACCTCCCGGGCTCGTCGGCTGGCCAAGGCCGCCAACGTACCCACCCCGGCGTAAAGGTCCCAGATCAAATCGGCATCCCCGGGCAAGGCCTCCAAGGCGGCCTGGTAGAGCCGCTCCACCTGCACCGGGTTGACCTGGAAGAAGGCGGTAAAGGAGAGGCGAAAGCGCATGCCCAGAAGCTGCTCTACCAAGTAATCCCGGCCCGCCAAGGTGCGAGTGACCGGGCCCAACACCCGGTTGCCTGGCGCGGGATTCTCGTTAAACCCGACCCCCGCCACCTCCGGGACGGCCTCCTGGACTGCTTCGGCAAAGCGGGCCAAGCGCGGGTCGAAGTGCGTCCCCACCACCAGAACTAAGGCCTTTTGCTCCCAGCGCGAGGTGCGAACCAAGAGGTGGCGCAAAAGCCCCCGCCGGGTAGCTTCGTCGTAGACCGGCAGCCGAAGCCGCTCTGCCCAGGACCGAGCGACCGGGAGGATACGGTTGATTAAGGGATCTTGGATCTCGCAGCGGTCGGTGGCCACCACCGCGTGACTTTGCCGCCGGTACAATCCCAGCACCGGCCGCCCGTCTGCCATCCCCCAGGGAAACTGCCCCTTGTTGCGGTAATGCCAGGGGTTTTCGGCGCCTAGGATGGGCCGGACCGCCACGCCGCTCAGATGGCCGACGCGCTGGAGCGCTTCGCGCACCCGTTGGGTTTTGTAAGCCAACTCCGCCTGGTAATCCCAGTGTTGCAGGGCACACCCGCCGCAGGCGGGAAACACCGGACAGCGGGGGGTAACGCGTTCCGGAGCGATTTGCAACAGTTCGGTGACCACCGCCTTGACGTAGGTGCGGTGGGAATCCCGAAGGCGCGCCCGCGCCGTCTCCCCGGGAAGCGCGCCGGCCACAAAGGCCACCCGCCCGTCCGGCCATTCCCCGACCCCTTCGCCCTCCAACCCCATGCGCTGGATGGCCACGGTGGCCTCTTGGCCCAGCCCAGGTGCCCTGCCGCCATCGGTATCCGATGCCATGGGCTACGACCCCGAGGGGCGGACCGGTTCACTCAAGAGTTCTCGCAGCAGCCGATTGACCACTTCGGGATTGGCCTGACCGCGGGTGCGCTTCATCACCTGGCCGACCAAAAACGCCAAGGCCTTTTCCTTGCCGGCCCGGAAATCCTCCACCACCTTGGCGTGCTCGCCGATCACCGCCTCCACTTCCTGGCGAATTCGCCCCTCATCGCTGATTTGGCTGACGCCCAAACGGCGGATGGCCGCCTCGGCCGACTCCCCGCGCTCAAACATCGCCTCCAGAACCTCTTTGGCCATGCGGCCGGAGAGGACTCCGCGGTCGATCTGGGTCAACAGGGCCGCCAGCTCGGCGGGCGGGACCGGAGCATCGCCGTATCCCCGTTTGGCGGCGTTGAGCAGGCGGGCCAAGTCAGAGAGCATCCAGTTGGCCACCGGCACCGCCTTCCCGTAGGCCTCCCAAGCAGCCCGGAAGTAGGCCACCGCGCTCGGGTCCTGCACCAAGATCTCGGCGTCTTTGGCCTCTAGTCCAGCGGCTTTCAGCTCCTCGCGAACCCGGTCGGGCAGCGGCGGCAACGCCTTGGCCCAGGCCGCGATTTGGGCAGCCTCCAGCCTGAGGGGCGGCAGGTCCGGCTCGGGAAAGTATCGGTAGTCGTGGGCTTCCTCCTTGCTGCGCTGCGAGTAGGTGCGCCCGCTGACGTCGTCAAATCCTCGCGTCTCCAACTCAATCTTCAACCCCTGGGCCAACCGGGTGGCCTGCCGCTCCACCTCGTAATCGATGGCGCGCTCGACGTTGCGCAGAGAGTTGAGATTCTTGATCTCCACCCGCGGCAAGTCGCCCAGGCTGCCCGCCCAGCCGTGCGGGCGCAAGGAGACGTTGGCGTCGCAGCGCATCGAGCCTTCTTCCATCCGCAGGTCGGAGATGTCCAGGTAGGAGAGCACCGTGCGCAGGGCGTTGAGGTACCAGCGCGCCTCTTCCCCCGAGCTGAGGTCGGGCTCGGAGACGATTTCGATCAAAGGCACCCCAGCGCGGTTGAGGTCGACCAGGGAGCCGGCGGCGTCGGAAAGGCGCTGGCCGAGGTGGTTGAGTTTCCCGGCGTCCTCCTCTAGGTGGATGCGGCGGATGCGCACCGTCTTGACGTAGTTCCCCCGTCCGTCGTAGATGGCCAGCTGGCCGTGCTCGCACAGCGGCTGATCGTATTGCGAGATCTGATACCCCTTGGGGAGGTCAGGGTAGAAGTACTGTTTGCGGTCAAACTTGGAAATCTCGCGCACCGTGCAGCCAAGGGCTAGGCCTGCGCGGGCCGCCTTGGCCACCGCCTCCTGGTTCAAGACCGGAAGCACCCCCGGCAGGCCCAAGCATACCGGGCAGGTCAGACTGTTGGGGGGCGCCCCAAACCGGTTTTCGCACCCGCAGAACAGTTTGGTGCGGGTCTTCAACTCGACGTGCACCTCAAGTCCGATAATGACGTCATAGCCGACCGCTTTCGCCGCCATCTTACGCCTCCTCCCTTTGCCAAGGCCAGCGGGGGCGCTCGGTCACGGCCTCGACCATCCGGGCCGCCCGCAACAGCAAGTCCTCCGAAAAGGCGGGGCCAATCAGTTGCAAACCCACTGGCAACCCCTCGGCCCACCCGCAGGGCACCGAGATGGCCGGCAATCCCGCCAAGTTGCTGGTCACCGTACACACGTCAGAGAGGTACATCCGCAGCGGGTCGTCTGACCGCGAACCCAAGGGAAATGGCAGGTCGGGGGTGGTGGGGGTGGCCACCACGTCCACATGGGCAAACGCCTGCTCGAAGTCCTGGCGGATCAACGTGCGCACTTTCTCGGCCCGCAGGTAATAGGCGTCGTAATACCCGGCCGACAGCACATGGGTTCCGAGCAAAATCCGCCGCTTCACCTCCACCCCAAATCCGGCCGCCCGGGTGGACTCGTACAGCTGAGTCAAGTCCGACGCCGGCTGGCGCAGGCCAAAGCGAATCCCGTCGTAGCGGGCCAAGTTGGAGGAAGCCTCCGCCGGCGCGATCAAATAGTAGGTGGCGATGGCGTAGGGGGTGTGCGGCAGGCTGATGGGCACCAGTTGAGCGCCGCCTGCGGCCAGTCGCTGTAAGGCCGCCTCCACGGTCCGTTGAACTACCGGGTCGATGCCTTCGCCAAAGTACTCCGCGGGCACCCCGATGCGGAGCCCCGGCAAGGGCTGGTCCAGGTGCTGGCGATACGGCGGCACCGGCTCGTCTACCGAAGTGGCATCCTTGGCGTCCACGCCGGCCAACACCTCCAGCAGCAAGGCGGCGTCTTCGACCGTGCGGGCCAACGGCCCAATCTGGTCCAGGCTCGAAGCGAAGGCAATCAGGCCGTAGCGCGAGACTCGCCCGTAGGTCGGCTTGAGCCCCACCACCCCGCAGTAGGCGGCCGGCTGACGAATCGATCCCCCGGTGTCGGAGCCGAGCGCCACCAGAGCCGAGCCGGCCGCCACCGCCGCCGCCGAGCCACCGCTGGAACCTCCAGGCACCCGGCCCGGATCCCAAGGGTTGTAAGTCGGGTGGTAGGCCGAAAACTCGGTGGAAGAGCCCATGGCAAATTCATCTAAGTTGGTCTTGCCGAGGATGATCGCCCCGGCCGCAACCAGGCGTTCCACCACGGTGGCCGAATAGGGAGGCACCCAGCCGGACAGAATCTTCGAGCCGGCGGTGGTCTCCATGCCTTCCATCACGATGTTGTCTTTGACCGCCACCGGCACTCCCGCCAGCGGCCAGCGGCGCCGCTCCTCCCAAGAAGCCTGGTCGATCCGCTCGGCCTGCTCACGCGCCCCCGCTTCGTCCAGGCGCAGGTAGGCCCCGACGGTAGGCTCGGAAGCTTGAACCTGTTGTATGTAGGCCTCAACGGCCTGGCGCGCGGAGACCTCCCCTTCGCGCACCGCCGCTGCCAGAGCGGCCGCCCCCAGCTCGAGGAGATTCATTCCTCCGCGCCTCCTTCGCCATCGCCTTCCAGAATGCGCGGCACCACGAACATCGCGTCTTTGACCTGCGGCGCTTGCGAGAGCGCGCGCTCGGGAGAAAACGAAGGGTGTACCGCGTCCTCGCGCAGCGGCATGGCTCGCCCCAGCCCGTGGAAAGTCGGCAACACCGAATCGGTGGTCAGGGCATTGAGCTGCTCGGCGTAGGTCAAGACGGCATTGAGGTCGCTCACCAAGCGCTCGGCTTCCTTTTCGCTGACGGCCAGGCGCGCCAGCCGGGCGACATGGCGCACGTCGCGTACCGTAAAGCCCATCGTGGGGAATCGTCCCTTTCTGCGTAATTTCCGGTCCCAGGTCGTGGTCCACCGAGGTGGACATCGCCAACATTATACACCTCTGCCCGCCCGAGCCAGGCCGGGCCTACCCCTCTGGATCCAGGGGATGGTAGCAGCGCACCGCCCGCTCGCCCGACAAGGGGAGCAGCGGAGGCACGGCCCGGCGGCAGTCCGGGCGTACCCGCGGACAGCAGGGCGCCCACGGGCAGCCGGACTCCTCCGCCCCCGGCTCCCCCAAGCCCAGGCGCCCCTGAATCAGCGCCGCCGTGTAAGGATGGCGGGGCGCGTGGTAGACCTGCTCGGCCGGCCCGACCTCCACCACCCAGCCGCCGTACATCACCACCAGCCGATGCACGGCCAAAGCCCACGGGCCAGGGTCGTGTTCCACCCACAGCAGGGCCGAGCCGGCTTTTTGGCCAGCTTCCCAAAGGAGCCGGGCGACCTTCTGACGCGTGCCGAAATCCAGCCCGGCCATCGGCTCGTCGGCCACCACCACCTCCGGCGCGGCAATCAGCGCCCGCAGCACCCCTACCCGGCGGCATTGGCCATAGGAGAGCTCAGTCGGGCGCCGACGCAGGTGCTCACCGCTGAGCTCCAGGCGCTCCGCCCAGCGGAGCACCTCTTGGCGCCGCCAGCGGGCGTCGCCCCGACCGGATTGCGCCAGCGGCTCTTCCAACAGCTCCCCCACCGTCCGGCTCGGGCTCAAGCTGGCAACCGCCTCCTGGGCGATTAGCTGCACCCGGGCGCGCTCTCGGGCGCGCCGCGGCGGCCAAGGGAGGCCGCCCACCAGCACCTCCCCCTCGCTGGGCTCGACCCAGCCGGCCGCCAATTTGGCCACCGTGCTCTTGCCGGCTCCGACGTCCCCGACCACCATCACCCGCTCCCCGCGGGCGAGGGACAGCGTGACCCCCCGGCAGGCCCAGCTGCGCCGGCCGGCTGATCCCGGATAGCGTTTACCCACGTCCCGAAGCTCCAGCACCGGCGACGTGGGGAGGCCTAAGGGGGGCTCCCCCGGAGGCGACGACCCGTCCAGGCCAACCGTGGCCCCGAGGTCCAAACGCTCGGCCCCCAGCGGCTCCCACCCCCTCCCGTCGTGCGCCAGCACCAGCAGGGCGCCCCCTTCGCGCCGGTAGCGGTCGAGGGTTTCTACCATCCACTGGTGGTGGCGCAAGTCCAATCCCAACGTCGGCTCGTCGGCGACCAGCACCAAGGGGCGCAAGGCCAAGGTCAGCGCGGTCAACACCGCTTTGGCCATCCCCCCGGAGAGCTGGTGGGGAAAGGCGCCGGCCCAAGCCGGATCCAGCCCATGCCGCTTTAGCCACTGGCCCGCGTCGACCGCCAGGCCGCTGCTGGCCAAAGCATCCTGGATCTGCCGGCCCACCGGCTTGAAGGGGTGCAAGGCGCGCGAGGCATCCTGAAACAACACCGCGATGCCCCGGCCGCGCACCTTCTGCCAGACCGACTCCGGCTCCCCCAGGAGAGAGCGGCCTTGAAACCGCAGAATGCCCCGGATGCGGGTGGACTCTCCGCTCAGCCCCACCAGCGCCCAAGCCAAGGAGGACTTGCCCGCCCCGGTGGGACCGGCCAGGATCACCGCCCGTCCGGCCTGCAAGGCAAAATCGGGATAGGAGATGGGCGGGCTTGAAGGGTATTGGATGGTGAGCGCAGAGACCTCAAGCACCGGTCGTCCCGCGAAGGCGCCGGAGGAACTCGGCCTCGCTCCAGACGGGGACTCCCAACTCCCGAGCTCGCTCCAGTTTGGAACCCGGTTTTTCCCCCGCCACCACGGCGGTCGTGCGTCGCGAAACGCTGGAGCTCACCTCGCCCCCCGCCCGGACAATCGCCTCTTCGGCCTCGCGGCGGGAAAAATGGCTGAGCGTGCCGGTCACCACCAAAACTTGACCGGCCAAGGGGGCAGCTGCGGGGACCGCCTCCGCCGGCTCGTCCATTCGCAGCCCGTATCCCTTCAACTTTTCCAACACCGCCCGGTTGCGCGGCTCCTCGAAAAACTGCCGCACGCTCTCGGCAATCTTGTCGCCAATCTCCGGGACGGCGGTCAACTCCTCGCGGCTGGCCGCGGCCAAGCGATCCATGTGTTGGAAATGGCGGGCCAACACCTGCGCTACCTTTTCTCCCACGAAGCGAATGCCCAAGGCGAAGATCAGCCGCGAGAGCGGGCGCTCCTTGCTGGCGGCGATGTTGGCCACCAATTTCTGGGCCAGGACCGGACCAAAACGCGGCAGCGCGGCGAGGGCCTCGGCCTTCAGTTGGTAGAGGTCGGATACGTCGTGGACCATCCCTTGCGCCAGTAAGAGGTCCACCGTCTTCTCCCCCAACCCCTCGATGTCCATCGCCGCCCGCGAACCAAAGTGGATCAGCGACTCGCGGATCTGGGCCGGGCAGGCCATGCCGTTGAGACACCGGTAGGCGGCCTCGCCGGGAACCCGCCGCACCTCCCCGCCGCAGACCGGACAGCGCTCGGGAAAGACAAAGGGGCGCGTCCCTTCCGGGCGCAGGGAAAATTCCACCCGCACCACCTCGGGGATGATCTCCCCCGCCTTGCGGACGTAGACAAAGTCCCCTTCCCGCACGTCCAGGGCGGCGATGATATCGGCGTTGTGCAACGAGGCGCGGCTGACCTGGGTGCCGGCCAACCGCACCGGCTCCAGCTCGGCGGTGGGCGTCAGCGTCCCGGTTCGCCCGACCGAAAGCACGATGCGCCGAATTTGGGTCAAGGCCTCTTCCGGCGGAAACTTAAACGCCATCGCCCAACGCGGCGCTTTTTGGGTGTTCCCAAGCCGGCGGGCCAGATCCAGGTCATCTAATTTAAACACCAGGCCGTCGGTCTCGAAGTCCAGTTCCTCGCGCTGATTCTGCCATCGGGTGACGTAAGCCCACAGGCTGTCCACCCCTTGGCAGCGCTGCCAATGCGGCTCGACCGGAAAGCCCAGGGCCGAAAGCCGCTGCAAGGCCTGGTGTTGAAAGCGGACCGGCTCCGAGGCACTGCGAATCTCGTAGACAAACAGAGACAGCCGCCGCTCGCGGGTGATCTCCGGGTCCAGCTGCCGCAGGGAACCGGCGGCGGCGTTGCGAGGATTGGCCAAGCGGGGCAAGCCGGCCGCCTCGCGCTCCGCGTTTAAGGCCCGAAACCGAGAGCGGGCGAGGTAGACCTCGCCACGCACCTCCATGGTGACCGGCTCGCGCAGCCGCAAGGGGAGTTCGGAGATGGTGGCCACGTTGGCGGTGACGTCTTCGCCCACCAGGCCGTCGCCGCGGGTGGCGGCCCGGACAAACCGCCCCTGCTCGTAAAAGAGGATGACGCTTAGGCCGTCGATCTTCAGTTCGGCGCAAAACGCCGCCGCTCCATTGGCCTCGCTCTCCATGCGGCGCACAAACTCTTCCAACTCGTCGCGGTCGTGGAGGTTCATCAGGCTTAACACCGGCTGGGCAAAGCGGACCGGGACGAAGCCCTCCTGGGCTTGGCCGCCGACCGAGGTCAGCGGGGAGTCGGGGAGCTTCCATTCCGGATACAGGCGCTCCAGGCGCTCCAGCTCCTGCACCAGCTGGTCGTATTCGGCGTCGGTGATCTCAGGCTGGTCCAGGTCGTAGTACAGATGGTTGTGGTAGCGAATGGCCTCGGCCAAATGGCGCATGCGCGCCACCACCGCCTCCCGTTCCGGCTCGGCCACCGTGATTCTCCTCCCTGCCTTTTGGGTTGTCCCCTTAAGCCTCTTTAATCAGCTGGGCGTACTTGGCCAAGAATGAGCGCACCCCGCCGCCTGGAAAGGCGATGGTGACCTCGGTCTCCTCGCCTTCTCCCCGAGTCGCCACCACCGTTCCCCGCCCAAACCGCGGGTGGGTCACCGTCTCGCCCAAATTAAAGCAGGTGGCTCCGCGTTCAGCCACCGGGCTGCGGGGGCGAGCAAAGTCCACCGGCTCCAGCAGCTCCGCAGGTATTTCGGCCAAAAAGCGGGACGGGAGATTGGCCTGGGTCCGCCCTTGCACGGTACGGCTCTCCGCCCGCATCAACACCAGGCGCTCTCGCGCCCGGGTCATCGCCACGTAAAAGAGCCGCCGCTCCTCCTCTACCCCGGCGGCCTCCTCAAAGGCCCGCTGGTGGGGAAACAGGCCCTCCTCCAACCCGGTGACCACCACCAACGGGAATTCCAGCCCCTTGGCGCTGTGCACGGTCATCAGCCAAACCCCTTCGCCGGCCTCGTCGGTCTGATCCCATTCCGAAACCAGCGCCAGCCACCCTAGGAAGTCTCCCAGCTCGCGACTTCCCTGGTCCTCTTGAAACCGGTGGGCCTCCGAGATCAGCTCGCCCAGGTTCTCCAACCGGTCCTCGGCTTCGCTGGTCCCCTCGCGGCGATAGAGCGGCATCAACCCGCTCTCCTCGGCCACCATCCGCACCAGCCCGGCCAAATCCCCCGATTCCGCCCAACTCCGCCAGCGGGCAAACGCCTCGCACAGTTCCAAGGCCGCCCGCTGGCCGGCCGGGCTCAACCCCGGCACCGCCTCGGCTTGAGTCAGGGCCTCGTAAAGCGCCAGGCCGTGTTGGCGTTGATATTGGGTAAGCCGCTCCAACGCCACCTCGCCCAGTCCGCGCCGCGGAAAATTAATGACCCGCAAGAGCGCCATGTCGTCTTGGGGGTTGTACAGCACCTTGAGGTAGGCGATGAGGTCCCGGACTTCTTTGCGCTCGTAAAAGCGCTTGCCCCCGACCAAGCGGTAGCTTAAGCCCACGCGCCCCAACGCCATCTCAAAAGCTCGAGATTGCGCGTTGGTGCGGTATAAAATGGCGCAGTCCGACGGCCTCAGTCCCTTTTGCACCGCCAACCCGATGATCTGGGCGGCCTGCCAAGCCTCGGCACTCTCGTCGGGGGCCTGGTAGTAAGCGATCCGGTCCCCTTCCGGCTTGCGGGTCCAAAGCTCCTTGCCAAGCCGCTGGCGGTTGTGGCGGACCACGGCGTTGGCCGCGGCCAGGATGTTGCCGGTCGAGCGGTAATTCTCCTCCAGGCGAATGACCACCGCCTCCGGAAACTCCCGCTGAAACTCTAGAATATTGCGGATGTCGGCCCCGCGCCAACCATAGATCGACTGGTCGTCGTCCCCCACCACGCACAGGTTGCGATGGCCCTCGGCCAGGTGGCGAATCATTCGGTATTGGGCCAGGTTGGTGTCCTGGTACTCGTCGACCAAGATGTAACGAAAGCGTTGATGGTAATCGTCGCGCACCTCGGGGTGTCGGTCAAACAGGCGCACGGTGAGGAAGATCAGGTCGTCAAAATCCAAGGCGTTGAGGGCTCGAAGCCGCTCTTGATACCGCCGATAGACCTCGTAGACCTGTTGGCCCCAAAACGTGGTGTCCGCCCAGTCCTCGACCCCTTGAAAGGCGTTTTTGGCCCGAGAGATCTGGGCCAAAAATTGGGCCGGCGGCCACTTCTTGTCGTCCAACCCCAACTCGCGCAGAATCTCCCGCACCAAGTTTCGCGAGTCCTCGGCGTCGTAAATGGCGAACCGCGGGTTGTACCCCAAGTGTCCAATCTCCTGGCGCAAGATGCGGGCGGCGATGGCGTGAAAGGTTCCCAGCCACATGGTGCGCACCAGCCCGCCCACCAGCTCCTCAACCCGCCCTCGCATCTCCTGAGCCGCCTTGTTGGTGAAGGTAAAGGCCAGGATCTGGTCGGCTGGCACGCCCAGTTCTCGGATCAGGTAGGCCACCCGAAAGGTCAGCGTCCTGGTCTTCCCGCTGCCGGCCCCGGCCAGCACCAACACCGGCCCTTCAGTGGTCTCACAGGCCAAACGTTGCTGAGCATTCAATTGCGACAGAAGATGCATCTCTACCTCACGAAAGCTCCTGTTATTCCCAGCCTCGGGTCCCTCGCCCCTCGCCCCGCGCCCCGCGAACGCTTAAAACCGCCCCGCCCGCGCGCCTTGCCAGGGCCTAGTCCGGGGAAGGCGACACCGACGAGGCGGAGGAATCCGGCTCGATCCGACGGTTATGCAAGCGATCCAGCACCATCCGATAACCGTCGGCGCCGAACATCAGCGCACGTTTCACCCGCGAGATGGTGGCCGATGACGCCCCGGTTGCCCGGGCGATGTCCTCGTAGGTCTGCCCCTGGTCAAGGCTCCGGGCCACCGCCCACCGCTGTACGATGGCTTGCAATTCAGAGACCGTCAGCACGTCCTCGAAAAAGGCGTAGCACTCTTCCCGATTGCGCAAGGCCAATATGGCATCAAACAGCGCGTCCGTATCCGGATTGCGAAGTTTGGGATTCACCCTAAGGCCCCTCTTTCGCCCAATCGTCTCCTTTCACGATACCACTTGTGACCGCCGCTGAGAAGCTTGCTAGGTTCCCCCACCGCCTCCCCCGGAACCTCCGCCGCCTCCGCCGCTGGAAGAGCCTCCGCCTCCCCCGGAGGCCACCCCGGTTCCTCCTTGGGACGAGCTCTTACCCCCGCCTCCGCCGCCTCCGCCGCCGCCCCCTTGGCCCCCGGTGATCATCTTCATCATCGAGGCCCGCACCGCCAAATCGATGGCCTGACTCCCGGTCGGTGAGGACAGGGTTTTAATCACGGT
Organism: Bacillota bacterium; assembly: GCA_023512105.1. Lineage (GTDB taxonomy): Bacteria > Bacillota > Sulfobacillia > Sulfobacillales > Sulfobacillaceae > JAIMAE01. Next base: position 81,260 of record JAIMAE010000002.1, read on the forward strand.
GTCGGAGATGACTTTTTCCACCGCCGGGCTGCGGATTGCCGTCTCCACCGCCTGGGCTAAGGCCGCCTGGCCGGACGGGGTGGCCAGCGCCGTCTTGACGTCGGTGGTGGCGATGGAGTCGGCAATCACCTTTTGCATCCTAGGCGTCTCCAGTTCGTCGCGCACCGCCTTCTCGATCGCCATCGAAGAGCCGCCGCCTTGGCTGCCACCGCCGCCCGACGAGCTCCCTCCTCCCTGATGCTGCGCCGAACTGGTCCCGCTCTCGCTCGGGGCGGGAGGCCCCATGGAAATCGAGCAGCCGCTTAAGGTCAGCGCCGCAACCAAAAGCAACCACAGGCCTCGTCCTGGACCGTTTGCCACAGCCACACCCCTTCCTGCCTGGTCTTACCGCACCAAGGTTTCGAGGTGTAGTGTAGCCGGATGGCGCCTTTTTACGCCCCCTGGCCCGGGTTGGCCACCTGCGGCTGCTCCACTCCAAATTGCGCGATATCCACCCGGAACTGCCCACCCTCCAGCTGAATCGCCCGCACCTGCTCGTAGGCGCGGCGGCGCGCCAAGGCAAAGTCTCGGTCGGTGGCCACCACCGTCAACACCCGGCCACCGCGGGACACCAGCTGCCCCTTGGCGCGCTCGGTGCCGGCGTGAAAGATCAGCGTCCCCTCCACCCGGCGGCCGATGTGGATGGGACGGCCCACCACCGGCGCGCTCGGATACCCTTGGGACGCCAGCACCACCGCCACCGCCACCTCGGGTTTGAGGTTCACCGCCGGCGGCAGCGGCTCGCCGGCCGCCAGGGCATACAGCCATTCGTACAAATCGTCGGCCAGCAACGGGAGCACCGCCTCGGCCTCGGGATCGCCGAAGCGCACGTTGAATTCCAACACCCACGGCCCCTCTTCGGTGATCATCAGGCCGGCGTAGAGCACCCCGCGATAGTCGATCCCGCGCTCCCGCAGGTAGCCCACCACCGGTTGTAAGATTCGCCGGTCAATCGCCGTCTGGGTGGCCGGGTCGAGCCAGGGAACCGGGGCATAGGCGCCCATCCCCCCGGTGTTGGGGCTGGCCGGGTCCTCGGTCAGTCGCTTGTGGTCGACGGCCGGGGGGAGCCACACGTACTCGCGGCCGTTGGTGAACACCTCCACCGAGAGCTCGCGCCCTAAGAGGAAATCCTCCCACAGCAGCCCTTCTTCGAACCATCGGCGCTGGGAGCGCCACTCTTCTAACAAGGCTCGCGCCTCCTCCGGCGTGAAAAGGATGCGCACCCCCTTGCCTTGGGCCAACCCGCTTTGCTTCACCACCATCGGCCACCGCGGCGTCGTCTCGATGGCCTGGGCCAACGCCTCCGGGCTGGTCAAGACGGTGGCCGAAGCCGTCGGCACCCCAAGCTCCCGCATGACCTCCTTGGCAAAGCGCTTGCTCGACTCCAGTTGGGCTCCCCGCTGCCCCGGCCCCACCACCAAAAGGCCTTCTTCTCGCAGCCGGTCGGCCAACCCCTCGGCCAACGGGTCCTCAGGGCCCACCACCACCAGCGCCCCTTCCTTGCGCGCGTAGGCCACCAAGTCGGCGGGCGACATCGCCGGCACCAGGCGAGCCACCTCGCCTATCCCCGGGTTGCCCGGCGAGGCCACCACCTCCTCCACCTGGCGACTTTGCGCCAAGGCCCAGGCCAAGGCGTGTTCCCTTGCCCCTGAACCTACCACCAACGCCTTTGTGGGTCGTCGCGCCATCCTGTTGTTCCCTGCCTTCCTGGTTGGATCAATGCCGAAAGTGGCGCTCTCCGGTGAAGAGGAGCGTGACCCCAGAGGACTCGGCCACCGCCACCGACTCCTGGTCCCGCACCGAGCCGCCCGGTTCCACCACGGCGCGAATCCCGGCCTGCGCGGCTTGGGCCATCACGTCGCCGAACGGAAAGAAGGCGTCGGAGGCCAACACGCCGCCCCTGGCCCGCTCGCCAGCTCGCTCTAAGGCCTGCCGGGCGGCATCGATGCGGTTGGTTTGTCCTCCGCCGATCCCCACGGTGACGCCGTCGCGGACCACCACGATCGCGTTGGACCGCACGAAGGCCACCGTCCGCCAAGCCAGGTCGAGATCGGCGAGCAGCGCCGGGTCGAGCGGCGGCCCGGCCACGTGTTGAAAGCCGGCCGGCGGCACCGCAAACCGATCGGGTTCTTGGACCAAAATCCCCCCGCCAATCCTGCGCACCTCTTCCCCAGGTCCTTCCCCGCTGGTGACCTCGAGCACCCGCAGGTTGGTCTTCTGGCCCAACTTGGCCAGGGCCTGGTCACTGTAGCCAGGGGCCACCACCACCTCCAAAAAGAGGTCAGTCAACAATTCGGCCAAGGTGGCATCCACCGGCGCGTTGAAGGCGACGATGCCCCCGAAGATGGAGACGGGGTCGGCGTCGCGGGCGCGAACAAAGGCGTCGGAGACGGTGGCGCCCAGCGCCACCCCGCAGGGAGTCTGATGCTTCACCGCCACCGCCGCCGGTCGCGGCAAGGCCGCGGCCAGCCGCCAGGCCATGTCGGCATCGGCCAAGTTGTTGTAGGAGAGCGCCTTGCCTTGGTGCTGGCGCGCCGTGGCCACCCCTTGCTCCCCCGGCACCCGGTAGAGCCCGCCCCACTGATGCGGATTTTCCCCGTAGCGCAAGCTTCCTTCCCGCTCCCCGGACAGCGCCCAAAACTGTGGGGTCAGACGCTGGGAAGACTTCGCGGCCAGGGCCCGGGCGATGGTGGCATCGTAGTGCGCCATGTGATAGAACGCTTCCACCGCCCAGCCCAGCCGCTCCGCCTCGCTCCACTCTCCAAGCGCCCGCGACATCAAGCGCGGATACTGGTCGGGATGGGTGACCACCAAGATGCGTTGGTAGTTTTTGGCGGCCGCGCGGATCAAGGAGACGCCGCCGATGTCGATCTCCTCGACCAAGGTTTCCAGATCGGCTCCGGCTTGCCAACGTTGGGAGAAGGGATAGAGGTTGACCACCACCACCGCAAACGCCGGCGCTTCCATGCGGTGCCGATCTTCCCAGTCGGCCGGCGTCTCCCGGGAGAGCAGACCGGCGTAGATGCGGGGGTGAAGCGTTTTCACCCGTCCTCCCAAAAGCTCCGCAAACCCCGTCAAATCCTCCAACGGGCGCGCGGAAATGCCTTGCTCGACCAAGGCCCGCTGCGTCCCCCCGCTGGCCATCAGGCCCAGACCCTGTCCCTTTAACCAGCGCGCCAACTCCCCGAGCCCACGCTTGTCGCTGACCGACAACAGCGCCCATGCCTGTTCTCGCCCCGCCTCCATCTGGCCGTCCTCCTTCGTCTCTTCGCGTCCCACCGCCGCCTTAGGTTGCCCCTGCAAGGCCCGCCCCGACCGGATTCCACGCCCAGTGGTCTAACAACGACCCCACCGGCCCGGCGATCCGGACCTGCCTGCCCTCCACCCGGATCAGCCCCTGGTCGAAGGCCTTGACCACGGCCGGGTAGAGCCGATGTTCCACCGCGTGGATCTTGGCCGCAAGGCTCTCCTCGTCGTCGTCGGCGGCCACCGGCACCGGACATTGGGCGACGATCGGGCCGGTATCCTGGCCCTCGTCGACGATGTGGACGGTGACCCCGGTCCACCGCACCCCCCAGCGCAGCGCCTGGCCCACCCCGTCGAGCCCGGGGAAGGCCGGCAATAGCGAAGGGTGGATGTTGAGGATGCGATTGCGGTAGTGCTCCACCGTATCCTGGTCCAGCCAACGCAGAAATCCGGCCAAGAGGATTCCCTCGACCCCAAAGCGAGCCAAAATTTCTCGCAAGGCCTGGCCGTAAGCCGCCCGGTCGGAGAACTGGCGCGGCAACAACACCTCGGCCGGCACCCGGTAGTCGGCGGCGATGCCCAGCGCGCCCACCCCGGCGCGGTGAGAGACCACCACCGCCACCTCGATCCCGGCCTCCAGCAAAGCCTTTAAGTTGGTGCCTTGGCCGCCTACCAACACCGCCCACCTCATCGCCAGTGCACCCCCCGCTCCGCCACCACCCGTCCAATCGTCCAGGCGGCGCAGCCAGAGGCCTGGACCGACTGCAGAACGGACGCGGCCGCCTCCCGAGGAACTAATAGGGCAAAACCGATTCCGAGGTTAAACGTCCTGCGCATCTCGGCGTCGCTGACCTCGCCCAGGCGCTGCATCCAGCGCATCAGCTGGGGCACCGACCAGGCCTGTGGGTCGAGCTCCAGGCCCAGCCCATCGGGTAGCGCCCGGGGCAAGTTCTCCTCCAAGCCGCCGCCGGTGATATGCGCCATCCCCACCACCTGACCCCCGGCCAAGAGCGGCTGGACCGTGCGCACGTAGATCTTGGTCGGCCGAAGCAGCACCACGCCCAAAGGCTCCTGCTCCCCCGATTCCGGGTAGACGGCGCCCAGGTCCAATCGGGCGGCTTGCACGATGGCCCGAATCAAGCTAAACCCATTGGCGTGATAGCCGCTTGAGGCCAGGCCAATCACGAGGTCCCCGGGCTCGGGCGCCCGCGGCCGGACCCAGACGTTGCGCCCCACGGCAAACCCGGCTAAATCCATTCCCTCGGGCCCGTAAACATCGGGCATCTCCGCCGTCTCGCCCCCTAAGAGGGCGCAGCCGGCCTCCTCGCAACCCGCCACCACCCCGGCCAACACGCTCTCCAGGCGATCCGGGTCGACCCGCCCCACCGCCAGGTAGTCCAAAAAGAACAGCGGTTCGCCCCCCGAAGCCAAAACGTCGTTGACGTTCATCGCCACCAGGTCAATTCCGATGGTGTCGTAGCGGTGCAAGGCCTGGGCCAACAAGATCTTGGTGCCAACCCCATCGGCGCCGGCCAGGAGCACCCCCGGCTTGTCCCATCGAAATCCGCCGGCAAAGTCGCCGATGCCCCCCACCACTTCCGGGCGCTGGGTTCGTCCCCGCAGCAGGCGCTTGACCCGCCGGACCACCTCGTTACCCGCCTCGATATCCACTCCTGCAGTGCGGTAATCCATGTCTCCTCCCGTCTATTCCCCGTCGACTGGCTCCGCCGGCGCCACCGGATATCCGGCGCCAAAGCAGGCCAGACACCACGGGTGGCCGCCCAGCGCGGCCTTGAGCCCTTCCAGCGATAGGTAGGCCAAGGAATCGGCCCCCACCATGGCGCGAATGGCCTCTACCGTCATGTTGCGCGCGGCCAACTCGGTGGCGCGGGAGGTGTCGATGCCGTAATGGCAGGGGTGGGTATAGGGGGGAGAGGCGATGCGCATGTGCACCTCGCGCGCTCCTGCTTCGCGCAGGAGCTGCACCAGGCGCCGCGAGGTGGTCCCCCGCACCAAAGAGTCGTCCACCAGCACCACCTTTTTATCCCGCACCACCTCCGGCACCGCCGAGAGCTTGAGTTGCACGCCCATTTCGCGGTCTTCTTGGCGCGGGGCAATGAAGGTGCGCGCGATGTAGCGGTTTTTCACCAAACCAAAGTCGAAGGGAAGGCCTGCCGTCTCCGCGTATCCCATGGCGGCCGGCAGGCTGGAATCGGGCACCCCCACCACCACGTCCCCCGGCGCCGGCGCCTCCTCGGCCAAACGATGACCCAAGGCCCGGCGGCTGACGTGGGCGCTCCGCCCGTCGATCTGGGAGTCGGCACGGGCAAAGTAGATGACTTCAAACGCGCAGGGAGCGCGCCGCGTCGGCTCGACCTCGGCAAAGCGAAACGATTGGTAAGCGCCGTCGTCGCCAATCTCCAACAGCTCGCCGGGTTCCACCTCGCGCAAGGCCCGAGCCCCAATGGTGTCAAACGCGCAGGTCTCCGAGGCCACCACCACCGCCCCCTCCGGCGTCTTGCCGAGCACGAGCGGGCGAATCCCCCAGGGATCCCGCATGGCATAGAGCCCGTGGCTGGTGAGGACGACAAAGGCGAAGCCTCCGCCCAGCCGGGGCAGGCTCTCCATCAAGGCTTCGCGAACCATGCGCCGCCGGCTGCGGGCGATGAAGTGGGCCAGCACCTCGCTGTCGGTGGTGCCTTGAAAGACCGCGCCTTCCTCTTCCAGTTCCCGCTTCAAAAACGGGGCGTTGACCACGTTGCCGTTATGAGCCAGCGCCAACGGGCCAAAACGCGTGCGCATCAACAGGGGTTGGGCGTTGATAAGGGTGGACTCCCCAAAGGTGGAATAACGCACATGGCCCAGGGCGGCACGGCCGCGACGACCGGCCTCCTCTTCGGGCTTGAGGACCTCGGTCACCAAACCCATGCCCTTGTTCACGGAAATGGTGGCATCGGGTGCCAGCACGGCAATGCCGGCGCTCTCCTGCCCGCGATGCTGGAGGCTGAAGATGCCCCAGTAGGTCTTCAAGGCGGCCGCCTCGTCGCCGTAAATGGCGAAGACGCCACATTCCTCCCTCAGTTCGGCCATGACGCCCTCCCCTCTCGCATCCTCATCCGACCTTCGCCTCAGCCGTGCACATAGGTTTGCCAAGCTTGCCGCAGCTGATCCCGCCGCAGGCGCCACCGCCCGGAACCGGCGGCCAGCTCGACCACGGGATCTTCTACCGTCTCTCCCAGCTCCATCCAGGACACTCCGGCCTGCTCGGCCTGCTGGGCAAACCGGGAAAGCTGGTCGGGAGCTAGCGCCACCACCACCTGGCCCACCTCCTCGCTAAACAGGCGGGCCACCGGGTCGTCGTCGCTCAGTTTGACCCGCACGCCGACGTCGGTGAACAACAGCGTCAGCTTGGCCAAGGCCAAGAGCAGCCCCCCGTCCAAAATCGCTCGGACCGCGAAGCCTTCGGGAGCCAGCGCCCGCAAGGTCGCCTGAATCCGCGGATAGGTGGCGGCCAGGGCCTCCAGGGGCGGAGCCGGGTAGCGTCCGAGCTGGCCCAAGGCATGGGCCAGCACGCTGCCCCCCAGGTCCGGGCGCGGCGCAGGGTTGAGCAGCACCAATCGCCACCCCGGCACCCGGACGCGGTCGGCCCAGGGCCGACTCGGGTGGGGATGACGTCCCACCACGCCCACGATGCCAGTGGGCCAGATCGCGCGTCCCTCGGTCTCGTTGTGAAACGAGACGTTCCCTCCGGTCACCGGCACGCCAAACGCCGAAGCGGCATCGGCGATCCCCTCCACCAGCCGGCGAAATTGCCCGTAGACGGCGGGACGGTCGGGATTCCCGCAATTGATGCCATCGGTCATGCCCATAGGCTCGGAGTCTTGCAACATGACCCCTAACACCGCGCGGGCCACCGCCCCCGCGCCTCCCGCCCAGGCGTCGGCCGCGGCCCACCGCCCCGGCCCGCTGATCGCCAGGGTGAGTCCGGCGGCAGTCTCGCGCAATTGGAGGACCGCGACGTCATGTTCAGGCCCGAAGACCGTGCGAGTCTGAATCATCCAGTCGTACCGCCGATAGATGTAGGCGCGGTCGCGACAATCCGGGTGCGCCAACACCTTGAGGATCAGCGCCTCGTCCAGGTCAGGAGAGGCCACCGCAGGCGATGCGGTACGCACGACCTCCTGCCCTGCCGTGCGGTCTAACGGGCGAATCGGACAGCCCCCGGAGAGCACGGTGGGGGGGAGTTCCGCCACCACCTGGCCGTGCCAGCGCACCCGCAAGACATCGGGGGCGATCACGCGACCGATGCGGTGGAGGGTCAAGTCCCAGTGGGCCACCGCCGCTCGCACGGCGCCGAGTTGGTCGTCGGGCACCACCAAGAGCATCCGCTCTTGGGTCTCTGAGAGCATGATCTCATAGGGCGTCATCGCCGACTCCCGCAAGGGAACCCCGTCGAGGTCGAGCTCCATGCCTACGCCGGAGCGGTAGGCCAGCTCGGCGCTGGCCGAGGTCAACCCCGCCGCCCCCAGGTCCTGGGCCGCCTCCACGCCCCCGGTGGCGATCGCGGCCAAGGTGGCTTCCATCAACAACTTGCCTGTAAACGGATCTCCCACCTGCACGGTGGGGCGCATGGATTCCACCGCTTCGGCCTCGGCGGTAAAGTCCTGCGAGGCCAACAGGCTGGCCCCGTGAATGCCGTCGCGCCCGGTCGGCTGGCCGATCAAGTAGACCCCCGAGCCCACCCGAGCTCCGCTCGCCGACATCAGGTGTGCCTGCCGCAACAGGCCCACGCACATCACGTTGACCAGCGGATTTTGCGCGTAGGCCGGCGCAAAGTAGACCTCCCCGCCCACCGTGGGCACCCCGATCGAGTTGCCGTAGTTGCCGACCCCCTCGACCACGCCGTCGAGCAGCCGCTGCGACGGGGCGTCCTCCCCAAACCGCAAGGAGTCCAGCAGCGCGATCGGGCGCGCCCCCATCGCCACCACGTCGCGGATGATCCCCCCCACGCCGGTGGCCGCGCCCTGCACCGGCTCCACGTAGGACGGGTGGTTGTGGGATTCCACCTTGAACGCCACCAACCACTCCCCTTCCAAGCGAACCACCCCGGCGTTGCCTCCGGGGCCGGTGACCACCGCCGGCCCGGCGTGGGGCAAAAGCGCCAAGGCCGACTTGGAGCTCTTGTAGCTGCAGTGCTCCGACCAAAGGGCCCCGAACAGGCCGAGCTCCAAATCATTGGGGGTGCGACCCAGCTGTCGCACGATCTCATCATATTCCTGCGCGGTCAAACCAACCTCTTCGGGTTTCATGTACTTGGGCGGGAACCTCCGACCAAGCCGGAGCAAAAGGGCACGCCCTGACGTCCCCCCGTCCCCCTCCTCCTTTCTCGGCAACTGGCGAGGCGGTCCGCAACCATCTCCCGGCGAGGGTCGCCGGGGTCGACCTCGCCGCCTTGGACCCTCGCCGTGGAACGGAACCGCTAGCGGCCTTGCAACCACAAGCGAAGAAACTCCAACCCGTCTTCCGACCCCAAGAACTGGGAGACCGCCCGTTCCGGGTGCGGCATCAGCCCCATGACCCGGCCGCGGGCCAGGCCGGCCACCGCCCCCATCGAGCCGTTGGGATTGGCGGCCTCGTCGACCACGCGGCCCTCGCGGTCGCAATACTGCAAGAACACCGTCCCCTCCTGAAAGAGGCGGTCTAGTTCCTGCTCCGAAACCGTGAACGCCCCCTCGCGGTGGGCGATGGGGAGGCGAAAGGACTGGCCCACCTGAAAACCCGGCCACGCGGACGGCGCGCTGGCCACCCGCACTCCCTCCCAGGTGCAGCGAAACTTTCCGTCCCGGTTGGCCCGAAGCGCCCCCGGCAACAGCCCTCGCTCGCACAAGATCTGAAACCCGTTGCAGATCCCCAGCACATGCAGTTGGTCGCGGGCCACCAGCTGCTCGACGGCGTCCATGATCGGAGCGCGCGCCGCCAAGGCGCCGCTGCGCAGATAATCGCCGTAGGAAAACCCGCCGGGCAGGATCACCCACTCGGCGCCGCCAAGATCGGTGTCTTTGTACCAGCGGCGCACCGGTTCCACGCCGAGCCGCTCCAAGGCGATCACGGTGTCTTCGTCACAGTTGGAGCCGGGAAACGTGACCACCGCCGCCTTCATCGATGTCCTCCGACCTCGCGCGCCTCGGTCACCGCGAAAACCTCCAGCACCGGATTGGCCAGCAAACGCCGCGCCGCCTCCGCAGCCACCGCCACCGCCTGCTCCCGGTCCTCGGCCTCGACCTCCAGGTCGACCAACCGCCCCAGCCGAACCTGGGCGATGGTGTCAAATCCCATCTGCTGGAGCACGTGCCCCACCGCCTGCCCGGCCGGATCGAGAATCTCGGCCTTGAGGCGGATGGCCACCACCACCTGCCACCGACTCATCGCAGCACTCTCGCCAAGACTTCCTGGTAGGCCTCGGCCACTCCACCCAGGTCGCGGCGGAACCGGTCCTTGTCCATCTTGGTCAAAGAGGCCTTGTCCCACAGGCGACAGGTGTCCGGGGAGATCTCGTCTCCCAGCAAGAGCTCTCCCTGGGCCCACCCAAACTCCAACTTGAAGTCGACCAATATCAGGTCGCGGGCGTCAAAGTAGGCCGAGATCACCTCGTTGACCCTGCGGCCAAGCGCCTTCAAGCGCTCGACCACCTCCGGCGGAGCCAGTCGCAAGGCCTGAACATGGTCATCGTTGAGCAGCGGATCGCCCAGGGCGTCGTTTTTGTAGTAGAGCTCCACCACCGGCCGCTCCAAGATGGTCCCCTCCGCCAAGCCGGTCCGTTGTTGCAGCGACCCCGCCACCCGGTTGCGGACCACCACCTCCAAGGGGATCATGGTCAGGCGGCGCACCTTCAGGGTGCGGTCGTCGACTTGCTCGAGAAAGTGATTGGCCACTCCCGCGGCAGCCAGGCTGGTAAACAGCCGGGCGCTGATCCGCGCGTTGACGACCCCTTTTTCGGCGATCTGGCCGCGCTTTTGTCCGTTGAAAGCGGTGGCATCGTCCTTAAATTCGACGAACAGCTCATCCTCCCGATCTCCCAGGAAGACCTTTTTGGCCTTCCCCTCGTACAGCAGGCGGCGCTCCGTCATTGCCGTTCGCTCCCTTCCTTGGCCGGATAGGTCGACCGCTCAATGCCAATCCGGTTAAAGATGTAGTCCACTTCCTTCAAGTACGGCTCCACCGAGAACAATCCTTCGACCTCGGCCTTCGACAACCACCGACTTACCTCCGGGTCCTCGGTCAGCCGCTGGCGAAAGCTCTTGGCCGGCTCGGCTGCCGCCGCCATGGCATGGCGCTGCACCAGCTGATATGCCGCCTCCCGAGTCATCCCGGCTTCTACCAGTTTCAGCAGCACCCGCTGCGAGAATACCAGCCCACCGGTGGCCTCGATGTTGGCGGCCATCCGCTCCGGGCGCACCACCAACCCCTGGAGAATCGCGTTCATCTGGGCCAGCATGTAGTCGGCCAAGATGGTGGCATCAGGCAGAATCACCCGCTCCACCGAGGAGTGGGAGATGTCCCGCTCGTGCCAAAGCGCGATGTCCTCCAAGGCCGGCACCACGTAGCCGCGCAGCAGGCGACTGAGTCCAGAGATTTGCTCACACTTGACCGGGTTGCGCTTGTGCGGCATCGCGCTGGAACCGCGCTGCCCACTGGCGAAGGGCTCCTCGACCTCTGCCACCTCGGTCCGTTGCAGGTGGCGAATTTCGGTGGCAATCTTGTCTAAGGTGCCTCCCAAAATGGCCAGGGCGGCGATCACCTCGGCGTGGCGGTCCCGCTGCAGCACCTGGGTGGACAGCGGTGCCGGGCGCAACCCCAGTTTGGCCGCCACGTGGGCCTCGACCGCCGGCGGGATGTTGGCATAGTTGCCGACTGCTCCAGACAGCTTGGCCACCCCGATCACCGACCGTGCCCGCTCGATCCGTTCCCGGTCGCGGCCCAACTCCAGCCACCACAAGGCCGCCTTGAGGCCGAAGCTGGTGGGCTCGGCGTGCATCCCATGGGTTCGCCCCATGATCGGGGTCCGCTTGTACCGCAAGGCCAGTGCCCGCACCGTCTCCAACAGGGCGTCGATCCCGGCCACAATCCGGTCCAACGCCTCTACGGTCAGAGAAGCCAGGGCGGTGTCGACCACGTCGGTGGAGGTCATCCCGAAGTGCAGGTACTTGGCATCCTCCGGGTCGACGGTCTCGCCGGCCGCGCTCAAAAAGGCCAGGACGTCGTGATGGTAGCGCTGTTCGTAATGCTCCACCCGCGCCGGGTCCACAGAAGCCGCCTTCAGGCGCTCCGCCACCCCGCGCGGAATTCGCCCCAGCTCCTCCCAGGCCTCCACCGCGTAAAGCTCGACGTCAAGCCAACGCCGATAGCGGTTGGCGTCCGACCACAGCTGCCGCATCGCCGGGCGACTGTATCGCTCTATCATCGCCGTCTTCCTCTCTCCCTGGCGTACTCATTCCCATTCGATGGTTCCCGGGGGCTTGGAGGTGATGTCGTAGACCACCCGATTCACCCCGGGCACCTCAGCCACCACGCGGTGCGCAATCCGGTCCAGCACCTCGGGGTCCAGCCGCACCCAATCCGCGGTCATACCGTCCTCGCTGTGCACCGCCCGCACCACCACCGGCCGCCCGTAGGTGCGTTGGTCCCCCATCACCCCCACCGAGCGAATGTCCAGCAACACCGCGAACGCCTGCCAGATCGGCTCCCCGAGCTCGCTTTGTCCCAGCCTGGCGGTCTCTTCGCGGACGATGGCGTCGGCCGCCCGCACCATCTCCACCGCCTCCGCCGTCACCTCCCCGACGATCCGCACCGCCAACCCCGGTCCCGGAAAGGGCTGCCGCCACACCACCGACGGAGGCAGGCCCAGTTCCAGGCCCACCCGCCGCACCTCATCCTTGAACAACAGGCGCAGCGGTTCGACCACCTTTAGCCGCATCCAGTCCGGCAACCCACCGACGTTATGATGCGACTTGATGGTGTGGGCTCCGCTGCCGTGGCCGGACTCGATCACGTCGGGGTAGACCGTGCCCTGGATCAGGGTGTCGATCGCCCCCAGGCTCTCCGCCACCTGCTCAAATTCCTTGATGAACTGGGCCCCGATGATCTTCCGCTTGGCCTCGGGGTCGGTCACCCCGCGCAGCGCCTCCAAGAAGCGCGGCCCTGCCCGGACTACCCGCAGGTCGAGGTGCGGGAAGGCCGCTTCGACCTCCTCGACCTCGCCCGAGCGCATCAGACCGTGGTCGATCAGCACCGCGGTCAACCGGCGGCCCAGGGCTCGTTCGGCTAAAGCCGCGGCCACCGCCGAGTCGACTCCGCCGGAGAGCGCGATCAGCGCCCGTCCGGGACCTACCGCCTCTTCGATCTGAGCCACCGCCTGGGCGATGAACGACGTCGGACGCCAGTCGGGGGCAATCTGGGCCAGTTGGTAGAGAAACGCCCGCAACATCGCCTGCCCATGGGGCGTGTGATGGACCTCGGGGTGGTACTGTACCCCCCACAGGTTGCGCGCCGGATCGCCCATTGCCGCCACCGGGGTGGTCTCGGTGGCGGCCAGCACCACGAAGCCGGGCGGCACCCGACGCACCATATCGCCATGGCTCATCCACACCGGCGAGTGTTCCGGCACGTCTTCCAAGAGCGCGCTGGGCCCAAGCTTGGTCATCACCCGCCGGCCGTACTCCGGGCGCTCCGCGCGCACCACTTCCCCCCCGAGCTGAAAGGCCATCAGCTGCATCCCGTAGCAGATCCCTAAAATCGGCAGACCCAGTTGAAATATCGCCGGATCGCAGCGCGGCGCGCCGGGGTCAAAGACGCTGGCCGGCCCCCCGGAGAGCACCAAGGCAGCCGGCTTGCGGGCTGCGATCTCTTGGGCCGAGAGCGTCCCGGGAACCAGTTCGCAGTAGACCTCCAGCTCGCGAATGCGGCGGGCGATCAGCTGATTGTATTGGGCCCCGAAATCCAGGACCAAAACCGGCGCGCTCACTCCGCGTTCCTCACCAGCCGGCATAAGTCGGGCAAGTTGCGATACCGCTCGTCGACGTCAAGCCCGTATCCCACCACGAATTCATCCGGGATTTCAAAGCCTTTGTAATGGACCGGCACCGCCACCTGACGGCGCGAGGGCTTGTCCAGACAGCAGCAGATGCGCACGCTGGCCGCTCCCCGCGCCCGCACGTGGCCGTAAATATAATTGAGCGTCAGGCCGGTATCGACGATGTCCTCAACCACCAGTACGTGCTTGCCTTCGACCGCAAAGTCCAGATCTTTAAGAATGCGCACGACCCCCGAGGATCGCGTGGAGGTTCCGTACGAAGAGATGGCCATGAAGTCTACCGTGACCGGCAAGTCGATGGCCCGCATCAAGTCGGCTAAAAACACAAACGAACCTTTGAGGATTCCCAACAGCACCAGTGGTTTGCCTTGGTAGTCGAGCGTGATCCGTTGCCCCAAGCGGCGCACGCGGGCTTGGATCTCCTCGGCCGGAAATAGCACCTCGACGGATTCGCCCTCCGCCCATGTCATGTTGCCTTACTTCCCCTTCTCCGGTCGTTCATCCTGCCGCGTCATCCGCCGAATGATGGTAGCTCGGTTGCGCAAGGGATATAAGGACTCGGTCATCGGAGGCTCGCCGCGGGCGATCCGCTTGCCCTCGAAGTAGCTCTCCACGTCCCGCTCCAGCTGGACGTCGTCCCAGGGGTGGGCGCTCTCCTCCTCCGCCAACAGGCGCTGCCGCACTTGGCGCAAGGAAAGCCCCTCGTCCAGCCACTGTTTGATCCGCTGAAGCCGTTCGACATCCAGCGCCGTGTACAAGCGCTGGTTCCCGGCCGTTCGTCGGGGAACGACCAAGTTTTGGGCCTCGTAATAGCGGATCCGGCGCTCGGTCAGTCCGGTCGCCTCGCGCACCTCTCCAATGGTCAGCGCGCCTGCGCGCGTCTTCCCCTTTCCTCTCAACCTGCTCTTCCCCTTTTACGCCTGCCCACTCCGCAGCATTCGGCTGATTTTATCTTACCGGATTTGCTACGTAAACAAAATCGTCTGGGACGGATTCGCATAACTCGCAATTCCCGCGCCGGCCGCCGTGGACAGCGACCGCCTTTGGGCCGCAACCGCGGAAAAAAATCCCCGCCCTGGCGCGGGCGGGGAGAAGCGGTCGCCCCTTCAGCGCGGCGCAGCCTGGGGGTCGAAGGAAGCGCAGTAGGGATGCACCTCCCGCCCCGCACCGCCGGCGGGCGGGTGCCCGTGCTGGGGTTGAATGATGATCTCTGCCAACGTACAAAGGGCGCCTTGCTGATTGAATCGGCAGAGCGCCGCGGTGCAGGCGATCTGTGTGTTGGCCATCGAGCTCTCCCCTCCCTTGGCTGCCGCAGGCGAGTGCCTCCTCCCGCCTGCCGCCTTACTCCGCCCTGGCCAAATTTTGCGCGGCCAGCTGGCGTTCTAGTCGCAAGATTTCCTGATGCGCCTGTCCCAGCTTGTAGGAGAGCTCGCGAATCTCCTCATCGCGCTTTTCGATGCCTTGGGTGCGCCGCGCCATCTCGCGGCTAAGTAAATCCACCACCTCACGCAGCATCAGGTGCTGAGACTCCAACATCCTGAGCGCCACGCCCCACCAGTCGTACCCGCCGTCCTCTCCGACCCCGGGGCGAAAGCCTCCTTTGTTGCGCCCCTTGACCGGGAGGCTTAACAGATGCTCAGCTTTTTCCGCCAAGGCTTGCAGGCTTTGCACCCCGCTTCGGCGCAAGGCCTCCACCGAGATGGTGTAGGGGCGCCCGGCCATTCCCGGTTTGCGTTCGGCCGGCAAGCGCCCGGCATGAATCTCCTCTTTGAGGACCGGAGCCAGTTCCGGTGAAATCTCGATCAGTTGCCGTAGGGTGACCTCCACAAATCCTCCCATCCTTTCACGCTCCACGCCCGGTGGGGTCACCAGGCCCCAGCAGGCGTCGTTGGAGTCGGTCGCCGGTGTTACAACCGTTGCGACCGTTCACATCGGATGGCAATAGGATGCCCCTGGACGAGCGATTTCATCCGCAAACTCTCGAAACCTATGGCGTCCAGGAGGAGGAATGGATTTACGCGGTTCGGGAAGGAAAAGCAAACCGGGGTTCGGTGCCTTGCGAGAGGCGAGCCCAGTTGGCCCGATGGGCCCAGAGACTAAATGTCGCCACCGGCAGGGCAAACTCGGCCACCAAGCCCGGGCGTCCGCTCAGCCAAACGCTGGCCAACACCGCCAAGATGGCCATTCCAGAGGCCAGCGACACCCAGCGGGTAGCCAGCGCCACCGCCAAAAATACCGCCACCCCCACCGCCCCGGCGATCGGCGACAAGGCCCAGGTGGCCCCCAGGGCCGTGGCCACCCCTTTGCCGCCTCGAAAGCGAAGCCACGGCGAGAACCCGTGTCCGAGCACGGCCAAGGTCCCGGTGAGCGGGCCAAAGGGCGCCGGCAGGCCGTGGTGCAGGGCCCATGGTCCCACCCAGGCCACCGCCACGTAGCCTTTGGCGGCATCTAGAGCCAACACCAACAAGCCGGCGCCCAGGCCGACCGTCCGGGCCACGTTGGTGGCACCGATGTTGCGGGAGCCGTGCTGGCGGACATCCACCCCGTGGCGCCAACGGGCCCAGAGGTACCCAAACGGCAGGCCCCCCAGCCCCCAAGCCGCCAACGCCCAGATGATTGCCACCCACATCAAACGCTGCCCCTCCTTCGCTCCGCCGGGCCAACCCACAGAAAAAACGGAATGTCCCTATGGTAGCACAGGGACATTCCGCCGAATAGACTCGCCGCCCACTCAGGCGGGTTACATCATCATGTCTCCGCCCATTCCGGGAGGCGTGGCGCCTTCCTTCTTCTCCGGCTTGTCGGCCACCAAGGCCTCGGTGGTCAAGACCATGGCCGCAATCGAGGCCGCGTTCTGCAGGGTGGTCCGCGTCACCTTCGCCGGGTCGACAATCCCCGCCTCCATCATGTCTACCACCCGCAGATTCTGCGCGTCGTACCCCCGGTTGCCGGTCTCCCGCTTGACCAAATCCACAATCACCGAGCCTTCCAGCCCCGCGTTGTGCGCAATCTGCCGCACCGGCTCCTCCAGCGCCCGCCGCACAATCTGAATCCCGATCTTCTCGTCCCCTTCGGCCGCGATCGCGTCGATCTTGGGCAGGATCCGAATAAAGCAGGTGCCGCCCCCCGGCACAATCCCTTCCTCCACCGCCGCCCGCGTCGCCGACAGCGCGTCCTCAATCCGCGC
>JAIMAE010000231.1 GCA_023512105.1 Bacillota bacterium
TTGACCACCGTCACCGTGGGCATCATCGGGGCCAACACCGCCGACTGGCCGCTGTTCATGGCCGAGCAGGAAGGGTTCTTGAAGCAACAAGGGCTTCAGGTCAACACCATCGTCACCGGCAGTCCCCCCAACGCGGTCGACCAGTTGGCCACCGGTTCGCTTGATTTTGCCAGCGACGGGACGGACAGTTGGGTGCGAGCGGTGGCGGCTCACCTGCCGGTGCAGATCGTGGCGCCAGAGATGATCACCGATCCCTACACGCTGATCGTGCAGCCTTCGATCCACTCCTGGTCTGACCTCAAGGGAAAGACGGTGATTTTGGGCACCAAGACCGACGTCACCGCCATCTCTTTTGCTGCCATGGCCCAAGCTCACAACATGAGCTTCGACAAGGACTTCAACTACGTCACGGCAGGATCCACCAACGCCCGCTACGCCGCCTTGAAGTCTGGCCAGGTGCAAGCGGCGATGCTGACCCAGCCGTTTGACTTCTTGGCGGAGGCCCAGGGGATGCACGAGTTAGGGACCTCCTTCCAATACGTGCCACATTGGATGTTCACCGCCTACGCGGTCAACACCAAGTGGGCGGCCACCCACGGGCCGATCATCGTGCGGTTTATCAAGGCCCTGGAAGAGGGGATTCAATACGCCTATGCCCACCCCGACCAGGCGATTGCGGTGATGGCCAAGACCGCCCACGTTCCCGAGGCCCAGGCCAAACAGGCCTACGACCTCGACTTCAAGCAGTGGAAGGCCTTCAGCCCCAACGAACAGGTGAGCACGGCCGACATCCAGGCGGTGGTCGATGCGGTGGTCAAGCAAGGCACGGTCAAGACGGCGCCGCCGATGGACCAGCTGTTCAACCAATCGTACATTCAACAGGCCAACGGCTAATTTCGCTCGCGAACCCACAAGCGCACCTGGGAGGGAAGGCGATGGGTACAGAGCCGTTGATCAAGTTGACCGATGACGGGCGAGCCAACGGTCCCGCCGAGGAAGGAGCGCCCCTTCTGGTTCGCAAAAGTCGCATCAGCCGTGTCCGGGCTTGGGTGGCGATCATCCTGGGCCTGGTCCTCTGGCAGGTCATCGCCCAGTGGGTGGTGCATAACAACGCCTTTTTGGCCTCTCCGGTGGAAGTCGCCCGCCGCGGGTGGGAGATGTTGCGCGACGGGCAACTGTGGAGCAACGCCGGGGTGAGCGGCGAGGAGTTTCTCTTGGGATTTGTCTTGGGCTCGGCCGCCGGGGTGCTGATCGGCGCCTTGATGGCCGTCTCCGATGCCGTCCACGACTACCTGGAGCCGTGGATCGCGGCGCTGTACTCGGCGCCGATCGTCGCCTTGGCACCGTTGGTGATCATCTGGTTCGGAATCGGGGTGAGCTCCAAGGTGGTGGTGGTCATCTTCATGGTCATCTTCCCGATGATCATCAACACCGAGGCCGGGCTGCGCGCCACCGACAAGCGCCTGACCACCGCAGCCTTGAGTTTCGGGGCCAATGCCTGGCAGCAGTTCACCACCGTCTCCATGCCCTCGGCGGCCCCGTTCGTGGTGGCCGGATTGCGGCTGGCGGTGGGGAGAGGCCTGGTCGGGGTGGTGGTGGGCGAGCTCTTCGGCGCCCGCGCCGGGCTTGGCAACGTGATCACCAACGCCAGCAACGTCTTTGACATGCCGACCTTGTTTGTGGCGGTGGTCACCCTGGCGCTGGCCGGGATCATCCTCACCAACCTCCTGCAGCGTTGGGAACGCCATTTGGCCTCGTGGCGCGATATCGCCTAGGCCGGGGGGAAGCCGCGGGATGACGGAAGGTCAGGGGAGGCAACACCGCCTACGCCCTCACCTCGGTGGAGGGAACTTCATCCCTGTTTGAAGGCCTGAGCTGGCCTGCACGGGGTGGCATGACGCCGAGGGCCCTCCGGCGCGTCCGCCACCATGCACCATGCTTGGTGGGACGAAAGTCGTCATCGGCTGCGTGCCGTCCAAGACCTTGCTCGGCGCGGGCCATTTGCGCCATTGGGCCATCCCTCCCCCTTTTTTCAGGGCTGGGATGGCAGGGCAGGCCCTGGAGGGGTCGGCCATCTTGGCCCAGAAGGCGGAGCTCAGGGAACGCCCACAGCAAGAGCAACACCTTCGGATGCGAAGGCGCTATCCAAAATGCGTAGGGCCCAAGGCCACGGGGGCGGGTCGGGGAGGCGGTGGGGGAGGCGCCCTGCTGCATGGTGGCCACCGGCGCGCGATTGGGTGCCGCCGATTTCCGGGCTGGCTGAGCCCCCTGGTTGGACCGGTGAACAGGCCCTTTGGTCTTGGGCGCCGGAGCGGTGGGGTTGGAGTTCGGCCGGCTCTACCATCGGCTGGGCAGCGAGGTCCCCCTGGTCGAGGCCCAACACCGCATCCTGCCTCGAGAAGATGCCGAGGTCGGCGCCTTCCTAGATTGGGAGGGAGGTTTTCTCCTCGGCGTTTTCCTGACTGGGATCGCGCGGCGGTTTTCCGATTTGAC
The DNA here is from genome assembly GCA_023512105.1 of Bacillota bacterium. Taxonomy (GTDB): domain Bacteria; phylum Bacillota; class Sulfobacillia; order Sulfobacillales; family Sulfobacillaceae; genus JAIMAE01. The sequence continues at coordinate 2,494 of JAIMAE010000231.1, forward strand.
ATGTGGCGTCTTGGTTCGACGCACCTCCCGAAAAGGATCGCCATAGCCTGGCAAGGGGATGTGGAGGTCCCTGACATGCTTTGCAGGAGGGAGGAAAATGGATTCCCAAGACGCCATCTTGACCACTCTGTACGTGGCCACCACCGGCAACGACGGCAACTCTGGCACTTCCCCGCAACAGGCGCTGCGCACCATCGGCCGCGCGGTCGACCTGGCGGTGTCCACCTATCTCCCCCAGGGTCCGGTGGAGGTGGAGGTTGCCGGCGGAACCTATGCGGAGCAGGTCACCATCAGCTTCTCTACCCCATATTCCTTGACCATCACCGGAAGCCAAGACCCGACTAATCCCACCGTCGTCGAGCCCAGCGCGCTGGCCTTGAACCTCACCGAGGGCAACACCGGCTACTTCTTTGACGACAACGTCGGCAACACCGCGGCCATCATGGGGATTCACGATACCGGGGCGCCGGTGGTGGTTCAGTACCTGACCATTTCCGGAGCTTCCTTGACGCCGCCCCCCGGTCCCTGGTCGGGGCTGGCGTATGTCAACGCGTCGGGCACCGCGGCCAACAACCAACTCCAACACATTCAAATCGCCTCGATCCTGGGTCAGGCCTCCGTCCATGGTATCGAGGTCAAGGCGACCAGCGGCGTGGCGTCGGTGACCCTGACCCAAAATCGCCTGAGCGACTATCCCGGTCACGTGGCGATTGCCCTCATGGCTGGCGGCGAGACCTCCGGGGTCCTCGACGCAGAGGTCTCGGGAAACCGGCTGATCGGCAACCCGACCACCGAAGTGGCCCCGGTGGCTCAATTTGGCATCGTCGCGGCCGGGGTGCGCCATTTGACCATCACCGAAAACCGGATCAGCGACTTCTCCTCGCCCTGGAA
>JAIMAE010000037.1 GCA_023512105.1 Bacillota bacterium
CCATCGAAGAAGACCCAGAGCGCGCACAACAGCACCACCTGGAGGTGAAAGCGGTTGAAATGGGCTCCTTCGATGACCTCGGAGACATTGATCACGTGTGGGTTCATCGTCTCCTCCTGTCTCTTTCAAGCTATCCGCGATCGAGCACCGCTCCGTCAGACAACGGGCGGACGATACGCCGGTATATGGCAAGCCACCCTCGCTCCTCCGAGGTCGCACCGGCGAGATCCAGGCGTTCGCGCCGCCGCCGGAGCTCCTCTTCTGGCACTGCTAAGTCGACGCGCCGCCGTTCGATGTCAATCGCGATCCGGTCGCCATTCTCGACCAGTCCGATCGGTCCACCGTCGGCCGCCTCCGGCGATACCTCGCCCACCACAATCCCCCGATTCACCAATCCTGACAACTGCCCGTCGGTCACGATGGCCACCTCGGCGCTCAGGCCGGCCCCCTCCAGGGCAAACACCAAGGCGGAGCTGACTCCCATTCCCGGGGTGCCTTTGGGGCCCAAGCCCCGCAAGACGACCACGTGTCCGGGTTTCACCTCCCCTCGTTGCACACCGGCCACTGCGTCCGCCAACGCCTCGTAGACGATCGCCTGCCCCTCGAAACGCACCGCCCGCTCCTCACTGGGCGAGAGCTTGATGATCGCCGAATGGGGGGCGAGGCTCCCAGAAACCAATACAATCGAGGGACGGCGGGCAAACGGACGGCCGAGCGGGCGGATGACCTCGGGGTCCCGGACCTTCACGTCCTGCAACAGCTCCCCCAGCCGCTGTCCCGCCACCGTCATCGCCTGGCCCTCCAGCAGCGGTTCGAGCTGCTTCATCAGCCCTATCGCCCCGCCGGCCTGCTCAAAATCCTCGATCCGGTGCTCCCCGTTGGGCCGCACCGCGGCCAACACCGGCACCTGGTCGGCCAGACGGCGGAAGAGGTCGTAGATGTCCACCTCGCACTCGGCTTCCCGGGCGATTGCCTGTAGGTGTTTGACGCAGTTAATCGACCCGCTGATTGCCAACACCACGCGGACCGCATTGGCGAAAGCGGCGGGAGTGAGAATCTGACGCGGTGTGAGGTCTTCCCAGACCATCTCCACGATCCGGCGCCCAGCCCACTCCACCGCCTCCCACATCCGCGCACTTAGGGCCTGCACCGGGGTGCTTTTCGGCATCGCCATTCCCAGCGCTTCGCTGACGATGTGCATGGAATTGGCGGTGCCCATGCCGGCGCACACCCCGGGCCCGGTAATCGCACAGGCCGACATCTCCCACATTTCTTCGACCGTCAGGCGCCCGGTGGCCAAGTGGCCTGCGCCGGCCATGATGTCCTCGACGTCAAGCGGGCGCCCCCGATAGCTCCCGCTGGTCTGGTAGCCACAGGCCACCACCACGGTGGGGATGTTGAGGCGGGCCGCCGCCATCAAATGGGCGGGGACGGTTTTATCGCAGGAGGACAAACACAACATCCCGTCGAGGAGCGCTCCCTCTACCGCCGCCTCGATGTCGTTGACGATGAGGTCGCGGGCGGAGAGGATATAGCCCCCTTTGTGGCCGGCGCTGGTGATGAGGTCGCTGGGGGCCACGGTGCGGACCTCCAGCGGCAGTCCACCCGCGGCCCGAATCGCGGCCTTGGCCCGCGCCGCCACCTGGTCCAAGTGGGCGTAGCAGATGGCCAGATCCGAGGAGCTGTTGACCACCGCAATCTTCGGCTTTTGCAAATCCTCGTCGCTCAACCCCAATGCCAACCACTGCGCTCGCCGTTTGGCCCATTGTGGACTGCCTACCGGAAAGTTGCTCCGCAGCCCCGTTCGCATCGACCGTTCCCTCCCGACAAATCCCCCGCCATCCGGTTCAAAATTACCCGACGATTATCAATCCCATTATCTATGGCGGCGATCGGGAAGACCAATACTTTCTCGCTCCCAAGTAGATCGCTGATGATCTACATCCACCCGAGCCGTTATACTGGCGGCAGGAGGGGACTTCCGATGAATTTCGAGGTGTTGCGCCGATTGGTAAAGATCGCCGACCTGGGCACGGTCTCGCGCGCCGCCGAGAGCCTGTTGGTGGCCCAACCCGCCTTATCCCGCCAGATTCACCAATTGGAACGGGAATTTGGCCAGCCCCTGTTCATCCGCAACGGCCGCTATCTGACGTTGACCGCCTTTGGTCAGAAAGTGGTGGCCCAAGCCCGTTTGGTTCTGCAAGACCTCGACGCGCTGCGGCAGATGACGACATCGCACGAGGTGCCCCGACGCATCGAACTCGGCGCCAGCCTCACCAGTGTCAGTGGCTTCTTACCCCAGGCGGTAGCTTGTTTTCGCAAGACCTTTCCCGACGTCGAATTGGTGATCCAGACCGGGCTCAGCTCAGATGTTTACCACTTGGTCAGCGCGGGCGCGGTCGAGGTCGGGGTGGTCTCGACGCTCTATCCGCACCCTTACCTCCACTGCGAGACCCTGTTTCGCGACCAGTTATGGGTGGTCTGTCGCAGCGATCACCCGCTGGCCGAACGCCCGGCGGCCACTCCCGAGGACCTGCACCGCCGGCCGTTTGTGACCATGACCAAGCGCTCGGGATTACGACAAGACCTCACCGCCATCTTTTCGCTCTACGATGTTCGGGTCGAGATCGCCATGGAGATTGACAATGTCGGCGTGATCCAGCGCATGGTGCAAGCCGGGTTGGGCCTCACCGTGCTTCCGCGCTCGGCCTTGATCCACCACCTATACGACCATACCTTGAAAGCCGTCCCCTTCGTCCTCTCCGATGCCAAGGCCCAAGAGAGCCTGGCTCGCCCCATCTCGCTGGTCCACCTCGGCCGCACCCTCTCGCCGGCAGCGGAAGACTGGATCCGCATTTGCAGACAGGTCGCCCGATGGTATGAAACCCAGGACTACGCGCAACTGGCCGCCCTGGGAGTCGTTGAGACCACCTCGCTTTAAGGTGGGCTGACTCTCCCCCTCTGGTGCGCGGTCCCCTCCGGCCTGGGTCTCTCGGCAAAGGAATCGCCGCACCCCGCGCCGAACCCATCTCAGAGGCACGACGACGAGGAGGAGGCAAGGTGAGATGGCCGAATCGGCGCACCGCTGGTGGTCGGTGGACGACCTCACCGACTTTCTCACCTGCCCGCATCGCTTGACCTGGCAGCGCCTTGCCGACGCCGGGCGAGTGGCGCCGCCAGCCAGCCCTGATGACGCTCCCACCACGCCCGACGGGGCTGGGCAGACCCTCCTGCTGGCGCAACTGCCGGCTTGCGGTCGCGAGGTGGCGAAGATCCCCACGCCACTTGACCCTTTGGCGGCGGCCGAAGAGACCCGTCGAGCGATGCGGGAAGGCTTTCCCTTCATCGCCCAAGGTGTCTTGCTCGACCCCCCTTGGTATGGGCGCCCCGGTTTGCTGGTGCGCGCAGAGGGTGCCTCCGAGTTGGGCGATTGGCACTACGAGGTGTGGGAAGCCAAAGCGGCGTATCATCCCCCAATGTTGGCCTGGTTTGCCAGCGCTCTCTCTGGCCTGCTTTTAAGGCCGCTTCAGGGGCGCACCCCCAAGAGCATCGCGCTGGTGGGGCGAGGCGGGATTGAGCGGTTTCCCCTCTCCCGGGCGGCCGCGTACGTGGAGTGGGTTCAACGCCGATGGCTTCGCGCGGTATCCCAACCGCTCCCCCCGGTGCCCCCGCTGGCCGATCCCGTGGTGGCCTGTGCCACCTGCCGTTGGAAAGTCCCCTGCGATGAGCAGCGCCGCGCTCATGACCATCTGGGCCTGGTGGCCGACATTCGGCGGGATCAGATTCGCAAGTTGCAACAGGCCGGCATTGCCACCCTAAGCCAGCTGGCCGGCCACGACCTGAGCACGGTGGTCCCCGGGATTGGACAGGCCGCCATGGAGCGCCTGGTACGCCAAGCGCGCCTACAAAAAGGCGCACAAGACGGAGGAGGCCACCTGAGAGTGGAATGCTTAACCCCTCAGCCCGGCAAGGGGTTGTGCCGCCTTCCTGCCCCCTCCCAGGGCGACGTGTTCTTGGAGGTAACCGCCGTCCCCGATCCGGACGGGAACCATTTGACGTACCTTTGGGGGCTAGGATATTGGGAGGAGACCGGCCAATGGCGCCACCGCCTGTTTGCCGCTGGCTTGGCAGAAGAGGAGGCCACTACCTTTGAACCCGTGGTCGACTGGCTTTCCGATCGCCTCGCATCCTATCCTGACCTGCACGTCTACCATTACCATCATCCAGTAGCCGCCACCTTGTCGGCCCTGGCAGGGCAGCGCGGGGCGCGGGAGTCGGCGGTGGACCGGCTGCTGCGCGGAGGGGTGTTGGTCGACCTGTATCGGATCATCCGCGAGGGGGTGCAGGTGTCGGTCGAGTCCTACACGTTGCAAGCGCTCGCACCCTTGTACCGGCCCGGTGGGCAAGAGCGCGACGCTACGGAAGAGGACAGCGCGGCGCTGTACCGTCGGTGGGTAGACAGCCAAGACTCGCATTGGCGAGACCGCCTGGCTTCCCTAAGCGAAAGCCGCTGTCGAGCGATCGCCGAGTGTCGGCAATGGCTGGAGGGCCTGCGGGACCAGCTTGGGATCACCGAGCGACCCCAACCCGGGAGTGCCGAACCCAGCCAGGCCGTCGCCGCCCAGGAAGCGGCCGAATCCTTGCTTGCCCAATCGCTGAGCCGACTGGACCATGCTGGTGCCCCCCTCGTCGCCCATTGTAGCCAATGGCATCGGCGAGAGGCTCGCGCCGCCTGGCAAAGCTTTTTCCAGCGCCGCCGCGCCAGTGCCGAGGAGCTGTGGGAGGACGCCGAGGCGGTAGCACAACTGACCCACGTGCGGCGGGAGGTCGTCGAGGAGCGGGTGGTGGTCGACCGCTACGCCTTTCCGACCGAGCAGGAGATTAAAATCCGGGTGGGCGACCGCCTGGTGGATCCGGAGAGCGGCCGAGAGGTGGGGGTACTCGCCGAGCTCGACCTCAAAGAGGGCCACCTGGCCGTTCGCCGCTGGCTGTCCAAACACCTTCCCGACCCGCCTCACCCTGAGCATCTCATTTTAGGAGGCCCGGTCAAGACGGCCAGCCTGGAGGCGGCCATCCATCGCGTTGGATGGGATCTGGTGCGCGGCGGCCGACGCTATCCCGCCCTTTATGCCTTCTTGACGCGCACCCCCCCGCGCTTTCGCGCCAACGCGGCCCTTCCAGCCCGCGCCGGCGATCTGGTGGCCACCGCCGCGCACTTGGCCCGCCACCTCGACGCCGGGTATCTGGCGGTACAGGGACCGCCCGGCACCGGCAAAACCTATCTCGGCTCACGGGTGGTCGCCGAGCTGATCCGAGCCGGCCATACGGTGGGGATAACCGGTCCAAGCCATCAAGTCATCGGCAATTTATTGAAGGCCGTGAAGGCCGCCTGGGGAGAGGAATCCCCCTTGCCGGTGGTGCGGGTGGCCAGGGAAGGCGAGGGCGTCTTGGTCCCAGGGGAGTTCCTGGTGACGAATGCCGGCAAGGCGTGGAATGCCTTTCGAGGGACCCAAGCCCGCTTGGTGGCGGGAACGGCCTGGGTCTTCAGCCGTGAGGAGTGGGATCAAACTCTGGATTATCTGGTTATTGACGAAGCAGGGCAATTTACCCTGGCTGACACCATCGCCGTGGCCTCCGCCGCTCGCAACCTGGTTTTGCTGGGCGATCCGCAACAGCTCCCCCATCCTATTCAAGGCCACCATCCTCCGGAAGTCGCCACCTCTGCGCTGTCCCATCTCCTGGGCAACCGCGACACCATGCCGCCGGAACTTGGCCTGTTTCTGCCCACCACCCGGCGCTGCCATCCCGCGATCGCCCACTACATCGGCACCATCGCCTACGAGGGGCGCTTGACCAGCGCGCCGGATCTGGTCCGACAAGCGGTGGTGGGGAGTCCTCCTTGGCATGGGGCGGGACTGCGATGGGTATCGGTGAACCACGTCGGCCGGCGCACCACCTGTCCGGAGGAGGTGGCCACCGTCACCCAGATCGTGGGGCAGCTGCTGCAACACCAATGGCAAGACGCGCAGGGTCGCCGACGCCCGCTCCAAGCCGAGGACATCTTGGTAGTGGCGCCGTTCAATGCCCAAGTCCACCGGCTTCAGGCCGCCGTGCCCACCGGGGTGCGCGTCGGCACCGTGGATCGCTTTCAAGGACAAGAAGCGCCGGTGGTAATCTATTCGCTGACCGCCTCGGACGCCGAACATCTTCCGCACGGTCAAACCTTCCTGTTCAGTCTAAACCGCATCAACGTGGCGCTGTCTCGCGCTCAGGGAATGGCGATCCTGGTGGGAAATCCCGCCTTGCTCGACACCCTGCCCAGCGAGCTCGCGTCCCTGGAGGGGCTAAACGCGCTGTGCGCGGCGGTGTTGGAAGCAAACTCCTAAGGTAGCCCTCGCCGAAGGCCTGGGCCCGACAAGACGGTTCGGCACCCGGGCCTCTTACCTTGCCTCCCATCGGGTTGACAATCGCCTCGATTGCTCTCACACTGAAGACTATATTTGTCCTTACGTCGATTGCCGTAACTGGCGGTTTGCCGCGAAATCAGGGGCAAGGGCCGTGCCCTCTTGGGTCCTAAGCGGCATTTTTTCGGACCGCCAAAGAGTAGCCCGGCTCGGCATGCGGTGGGTGGCCAAGGGAGCGTGATGCAAAGACTACCGCGGCGTTCCGACTCAACTCTCCCGTGACAAGCGAGGCATCACCGGCATGAGCAGCGTAGTCTTAATCTTTTTCGGCGGAGCATTTGGCGCGGTGGCGCGCTACCTGATGGCTCGGTGGGTCGATGAACAGACCAACGCAACCTTGCCTTTGGGCACCTTGGCGGTCAATATCTTAGGCTGCTTTTTGATCGGCTGGCTACACGGCATGGGAGCGTATGTTGCCGGCAAGCTTGAGTTATTTCTCTCCGTGGGGTTTATCGGGGCCTTCACCACATTCTCCACGCTAAGTTATGAAACCCTTCGCCTGCTCGAAGAAGGCTCGTTTGCCGAAGCCTTTTGGAATCCGGTGCTAAGTGTCCTCTTGGGGCTATTCTTCGTGGCGTTAGGCGACGCGGTCGGGCGATTTCACCCATGAAGGGCTGGATCTGGGTCGCGGTAGGCGGTGGACTGGGCGCGTTGGCCCGCTATGGGGTGAGCTCGCTGCTCCCCCATGCTTCGGTGCCTTGGGACGTTCTGCTGATTAACTTCAGCGGAAGTTTGTGTATCGGCATCATTATGTCGTTGGTGGTCGAGTTCGGTTGGCTGTCCCCCCAATTCCGGTTGTTTTGGGGCGTTGGGGTAATGGGTGGGTATACCACCTTCTCCACCTACGTCCTGGGAATATACCTCCTGGCGCAAAAGGGCGCCTTCTGGACTGCCTACACCTATGGGGTCGGCAGTCTGCTCCTGGGCCTGGTCGGGGCCTGGATGGGCCTTTTGGCGGCTCGGATCGGAGTGGGCCATCTCGCTCACACCCCGGATATAATCGAGGAAGAAGACCGCGAGCCATTGGAGTCATAGCCCACAGGTGGCCCAGACTCCAAAGTGCTCCAAAGGCCGACGCGGCGGCATCGGAACAGCCACCGGAGGCGTGGTCATCCACCTCCCACGGAGGTGGGCCGCGCGTCTTCCCTCTTCAAAGGGGTGTGCCCTTCGTGGTTAAGGAGTGCGAGCTTCGCCGCATCGTCTCCGACGACGTTCCTCAAGTGGTGTGCGGGGCCGGAGGATTGGTGCTGGCGCGCGCCAGTCCAGACCGCGACGCCACCTGGCACGCGATTTGCAACGCCTGTCCGATCCCCGACCAACTGGCCACCGACCGATGGGCCTGTTTGCACCTCAGGCCGCTCAAGGTCGCAAGCAAAGGCGAAGACGGCCGCACGTTCCGGGAGTACTATGCCTGCCATTGGTTTTATCGGCTCTATCGCCATGGTCCGCCCACGACGATGGCTCCTTGCCACGGTTGCCCCTATTGGTTTCCCCGTCCCCCCATGGCCCAGATGGAAGGCCTAGGATATTGGAAGGACCAAGCGGAGGTGTTGGCCGAGGTTCGGGCGATGTTGGACACGGCGGAGAACATCCCTCCTACCGACGTGCCTCAAACCGAGGGAGGCGATAAAACCTCCCCGCCCCCTCCTGAGGCAGAAGCCCAAACGGTGCCCACCCGCAGAGAGGAGGTCAGCGATTGACAGGTCAACTACTTTCGGAGGATCCCCAGTGCCCGGGTTGTCGGGTCGTACAAGAAGCTGAAGCCCGCCAGTTTCGGTGGCTTCTTCGTGAAAACTACGCCGATCCGGCCACCCTCGAACGCATGACGGCGGCCGAGATCTGCCCACGCCACCTCAACACGCTCAGGTCCGGCTCCTCCCCGCAACTGACGGTCACGCTAGAGTGGCTGCTGCGGTGGGAGCTTACCCAGGCCCAAACCGGAGCGCTGGCACCCCCTGGAGGTGCGCCCCGACGGCGACGGCGGCTAAAATTCGAAACCGGCCCCGACTGGTTCCAAGCCGACTTGGGTTGCCCATTTTGTGCGTCGGGACGTTTGGCGGAGGAAAATTGGGTTGATGCCGTCTCGACCTCCCTTCACGCTGAGGACCCAGAGGCCAGAGTCGAAAAACTCTGCCGGGTGCACTTTCGCCGCGTGATATCCCGAATATCTGACCAGACACTACGTTCGGTGTTGGTGGAACGGTACGCCCGGCGACTTCGGTACCTGATCGATCAGTGTCAGGCCTATTTCGGCGACCGCCAGGAACACGCGGAGGTCTGGCGAGTGGCACTGACATTTTATTGGGGAAACCGGGGATAAGGCTCAAAGGCCCATAATTCCCCTTGATAGGTGCGCAGGGCAAGTTGCCATCCGTCTTTTTCGTAAGTGATCGGTTCGTGCCTGCGATTCCAGCTATCCAGTCGAAGCAACCGTTCCAGCGTCCAGGCGATCACTTCCACCCGACGCTGGTGAACCGCCAACAGCTGAGTGCGATCGGCAGGCGACAACCGAGGAAGAAGCATCCGCAGGTGGCGAAGGCATAGACCCTTGCTGTGGCTATACACCGGCCAGATCATCGGGTCGGGCAGTGCGCTGGCCAGCAACTGTAACCCTTCAGCCAAACGAGTCGCTAAATGATGGCAAAGCGCACAAGTAGATTCGTCTACCCCTAGCGCCGCCCGAAGGCGCCCACCGCCGGGCGAGGCATCTCGCCCGTGGATTGTTCTCCCCGGTTGACGGCGTTTTGCGGCCTGGTACTGGACCAACCACCAACTCGCGAGCTCCGTGCGCCAGCGCCAGGCCACCTCAGCGGAGATTCCTTTGAGCCAGGCATGCACGTGCGACCAGCACAATTGAGAGGCTTGCAACCACTGGCTGGGCGGCTGGTCGGCGACGGCGCGGTGTAACCAAGCCAAATAATCGTGGGCGGACTCGGCCAACCATTGGCAGACCGGACAGGTGTCAGCGTTCAGACGAGCCTGCAGCTCCTCCCAGGCGTCGCCCCACCTCCGCCCCGCCTCTGCTCTGTCAAACCGATGGTCGGGAAGGTGAGTCGGCACACAAAAGTCATCGATCGCCGGTTGAAGAGGCCAGGCTGTCGGCTCTTGTAACCCCTTGAGAAGCAGCCCATCTAGGTGTTCCTGGGTTGCGGGCGCGACCGCAGAATAAACCAGGGCGTAATGGTATACGCACAGCGCCTGTTGGTCCGCAAAGCGTTCGAGCCATCTCCGCGGCTCGTTCTGGAAGCAACCCTCCACCAAGCCACTCCAGTATCGTAAAGACGTAACAACCGACTCGCAGGCCGGACACCGCTCCCAGGCGGAAGATGATGAGCCGTTCCTCCCTCCGGTGGCGATCGCCCGTAGATCTTGTGCCGCGCTCTGCAGCAAGGGCAGGTATACTGCTGACAGCAACCCGGGGGACGCGTTGGGAATGAGCTGACGGGTATGTTTGGGGCAGAAACCCTGGGCACGAAGAAGGCGCTCGGTCATCTCTCCGGTTCCTGCCAGCTCAAGGACAAACCAGTGGAAAAACGTGGACTCAGCCCGAGCGGATATGCGACAGAACACACACCCCACGGTTTCGGTCTCCGCCTGAAGCTGGGGTGGTCCCTCTTCCAGTTTGGGCGACCTGGGGCTCGACCGCCCAAACCTCCAAAGAAAATCTCTTATCCTGTTTCGACTCGCGCCCATGTGTCCCGTCGCGTAGCCTTACGGCCGCAGGGTCGACACCATCCGCTTCGGGTTCAACAAGAAGTTGAAAACCTCGGTGATCGAGGGCATCACCACGTCGGCGTGGCGCAACAGCTCCGCACTTGCGCCCTCTGGTCCGACCACGGCAATTCCCAGGTTGGCGCAACTAAACATCGCAACGTCGTTACACCCATTGCCTACTGCCGCCACCCCTCCCTCAAGGGTCTTTACAAAATCCGCCTTGTCCTCTCCGGTGGCTGCCACGGTCAAGGGCACTTGTAGCATGCTGGCCCAGTGTTCCGCCCTTCCCAAGGTGTCGGCACTGACCAGCCAACACTGATACCGCTGGCGGACCGCTGCAAAACCCTCCCACACCCCAGGGATTAACTCGCCGTCGACGGTCAAGGTTCCGTTGAGGTCAAAAACCACGTGAGTGAGGGTCAGCGGCTGGCGATGCGGAATCTCGATGCGCATGGTCACCCTTCTTTCCCCCACCAAGGTTGTGAACTAGCCCGCTCTTGATGACGGGATACGGCTTGTGCCCAGAGGGCCTCTGCCTCTTCTAACGTCCCCCACCCGGCGATTGCGGTGGGAAGTCCCTGAAGACGCTTGTACTCCTGAAAGAAATGCTCTATTTCGCGCAACAGCTGGGGAAATAGTTGGCCCAGCTGGGTAACCGTATTCCAGGCCGGGTCTTTGCTCAGCACCCCCACTAATTTATCATCCGGCCCATGTTCATCGTGCATCCGAAAGGTCCCGACCAATCGCACCCTGACTTCGGTACCAGGCCATAGCGGAAACCGGCTAAACACGAGGACGTCCAATGGATCCTCATCCTCTGCCCAGGTCTCCGGTACAAAGCCGTAATTGACAGGGTAGTGGAGCGGGGAATACAGCACCCGGTCCAACCGCAGGCGGCCCGCCTTCGGATCCCACTCATACTTATTGGCTGACCCTGCAGGAATTTCGATCCGGCACGTAATTTCAGCAGTCATAAAGCTCCCCGCCTAGACGTTTAACCCCACGGCGGCTGTGGCAGAGAAAAAATCAACCTACCGCCCCAATTGGTCAGCAGTAGGTGTTATCAGCCTTCGTTATGAGGCGTTGCCCCGACGTCTGGGGCGGCCAACACCATGGCCTTTCGGTTCCTATCTAACGCTTCACCACCTCATACCTTACCACTGCTTTCGAAGGGCTCGCAAGAGAATCGGGGCTCTACGTGCGTGTAAAGGAATTCTAGGCCCAATGCGTCCTCCTCAGATGGCACCCGTGGTCATGTATTGGCGACGAGCCCCGCCAATTCCCGAAGCACCAGCCGAATCCACGGCCGACCGGCCTGCGGGCCGTCCCCGGGCCGGCAGGTGCGGTTGGAGCCACGTAGGGTCGGTGTCCCCCGCCTCGCGCTGCCGGCGGGGGAGCACCGGCCGGAACGGCGTCCCGGCCGGCTGCAGACGGCCGACCGCGAGAGCCTTGGCCAGCTCCCCGTTGGCTTCCACGGCCAACCGCCGGCCGAGGTGGTCGCCGCCGGCCCGGCTCCAGCGGGCTGCGCGCCCTTTCAGCCGCCGCGCCACCCGGTGATACCCCGCACCCTCCATTCTCCCCGGCGATGGGGCACGGCGCCGCAATGTCGGCCCCGTGTGACTCCAGATAGCGCCGCAACGCCTCCCGGACGCTCCCCCGACTGGGGCGGGTCGCGGGGCTCAGCGCCTGGTCGGCGGCGGCCCAATCCCGCTGCCCAATGCCCTCCGTGACCTGGGCCAAGCGTTCGGGATCGTGGCCACAGGCTCTTCGCAACGCCCGCCGGAGGTGAATGGCGGTATTGACAATATAGAGGATTACACATACACTTCGAAGTGTGTCTTCCCAGTATAGGCCGACTGGGAGCATCGGCGATGGAATCCGCCGGGGATGATAAATCCCGAACCACCGCGCCCTGCGGTTGATGACTCCTGATGGTAGCCGACATCAGGAGGTTTTTTATTGCATGAAACCCCCAGAGGAGCGAATCGCCCTATGAGTCTGTGGTGGGCTCAAGGAGCTCAAGTCGCGTTTGTGTTGCTCTATGCCCCGTTGCTGCGCGGCTTTTTAGAGCGGTATCGGGCTCGACTCGCCGGGCGGCACGGCCCATCGATTTGGCAGCCTTTCCGCGACCTGCGCAAATGGTGGAATAAAGAGACCGTACGAAGCAGTGAGTCTACCTGGATTTCCCACTGGGCCCCCGTATATTATTTTCTTGCTCCGGTTACGGTGACGATGTTGATTCCCGCACTCACCAGTTTTCCCCTGCCCCTGGCTTGGATGGGAGATATGTTGGCTGGCGGCATGATTTTGGGAGGCGGGGGATTTGCCTTGCTGTTAGCTGCGTTAGACAGCGGCAGCGTCTATCCCGCCCTGGGGGCCAGTCGCGTGAGGCTGGTGGGTACCTTCACCGAGTCGCTGGCGCTCCTTTTGGTCTTTGCGGCGGCCTCTCTGGCCGGCACCACGATCCCGTACACGGTAAACCAGACCCTGGCTGATCCAGAATGGACCGTCTCGGCGACCCACGGGTTAGTACTCCTAGGTTGGTTTGCACTTTTGATTGCGGAAACGGGTCGCATTCCCATCGACAACCCCTCCACCACACAAGAGTTGTCCATGATCGATCCCGCGCGCACCTTTGAGGCCAGCGGAAGAGACCTGGCCCTATACGAATGGGGAGGGTGGATGAAGTTTCTTGTCCTCTCGGTGGTGCTGACCAACGTCCTGGGTACCCCTTGGGGCTTGGCGAGACAACCGACCCCGGCTGCACTGGCGATCGCGGCGGTGGCGGTGGCCTTGAAAACGCTGTTGGCCGGACTGCTGCTGGTTAGCTTTGAGGCTGGCTTTGCCAAGCTTCGGCTCATCCGCACCGTCGATTTTGTCGTTGCCGGCACGCTTCTGGCCGGCCTAGGGGCTCTAGCCGCCACCATGCACCTTTAAACGAGGGGGAAGCTTAATGGAAATTGCAGCTCGGGTTGCCGCGTCACTGGTGTGGCTGGGTGCACTGGGTTTGATCGCGGTCAAAAGCGCCCCTGCTGCCAGCCGATGGTACCAATTGCAAGCTCTAGGCGAAGCGGGGCTGGTGGCAGTCGCCACTTGGGACCTCAAAGCGCCGGCGCTAGGGGCGGTAGTAGCCGTCATCGTGGTTGTGAAGATCTGGTTCATCCCGTGGATCCTCAGACGCCTCTCTCCACGGGGGCACTCCGCCTACACCGGCCTTCAATCGCTTGGACCCGCAGCAACATTTGGCTTGGCCACCCTCCTCACCGGAGGTTCGTTGTGGGTGGGCCTGCAAGTCGTTCCTGGGCTCGAGGTCGTCGCGGGCATCGTGGTCGCCGCCTGGCTGCTGGCCTTACTGCATCTGTCCCTCCGTTATGAAACCTGGAATTTAGCTTGGGCACTGCTGAGCGTAGACACCACCTCGAGCGCTTTGGCCAGCTTGCTGGCTCCGCAACAGTCGATTTCCTTGGCCATCGGTGTCACCCTGGTTGGGCTCGCCTTAGCCGTACTGCTGGTGTGGCTGGTGTCAGCCGTAGCTCGCGTCCATTCGGTTTTTGATGTGCGGAGGCTGAACGACTTAAAGGAGCGTGAAGGATGAACGAGTTTTGGGTTGGTTGGCTTCTGCCAGCTCTGTTTGCCGCACTGTTGGCCTTGACGGTACCCTTGCGATGGTTGTCGTGGGTTGCGCGCGGCTATGTCGTCTATCTGACGGTCGCCTTGGCCGGCATCGTGTCTGGATGGTACCGACTCGCCGACCCTGTCGCCACCTGGCTCTATGTCACTGGTACGCTGCTCGTCGCCGTGGGCACGTGGTATTCAGTCCCATATATCGAACGGGAAGGCCGCTTGCATCATTGGAACGCCTCACAACGGCGCGGTTATTGGAGCACGTGGGCCATTTTCAGTGGATCCCTGTTGGGGGCTTGCCTGTTAGATAACTATCTGGCGATTTGGCTCGCCATCGAAGTGGCCACACTCTCTTCGGTCTATCTAACCGGACTGCCCGGTGTCCGCACCGCACTGGAGGCATCGTGGAAATACTTGTTTGTGACCGAGGCGGGTGGCTTTGCAGCCCTGGTGGGCACCATTTGGGTGGTGGCAGGCAGTGGCCGCGCGATCCAGGCCTGGACCTTTAACCCACCACTGGTGCATCAAACCATCTCTCCCCAAGCCGTTGCAGTCGGGTGTCTTCTGGTGGTGATAGGCTATGCAACCAAGGCCGGGTTGGCTCCTTTCCATACCTGGCTTCCCGATGCGCACAGTGAAGCGCCGGCTCCGGTATCAGCGCTCTTATCCGGACTAAAACTGGCGGTGGCGTTGGTTGCGGCCTACCGGTTGCTAACCCTGGTCGAGCGCCAAGTTCCCCTGGCGTGGACCCAAGTCCCGTTGATCGCCCTGGGTTTGTGTTCTCTGGTCGTGGGGGCGGCCTTGATCGGATTCCAACACGATCTCAAGCGCCTGTGGGCATATTCCAGCATTGAGCACCTTGGTTTGATCAGTCTTGGGATGGGATTTGGAGGACTTGCATTGGTCGGCGCTTTCCTGCACATCTGGACCCACGGAGTTACCAAGTCCTTGCTCTTCCACAACTCCGGCACCATCCGCCTCCTGTATTCAACCTCCGACCACCGGCGCGGAGCTCGAGCCATCTTACAAACCACACCGTGGACCGGAAGCGCTCTAGCGCTTGGTACCGCCGCGATTTTAGGGTTGCCGCCGTTGGCTCCCTTTTGGAGCGAGTGGTTAATCCTCGTGGGAGGATTGCAGCAACCGCACACCCGCATCGTGGCCTTGGTCGCCATTGCTCTGGTCATGGTGGTATTTGTCGCCACCACCCGTCGCATGCCGCAGTGGCTTTGGACGCCCGGCCGGGCGGACGCCACCCCATATTCCCAGCACGCAGAGCCCATGGCGCTGGTGACACCAAGTCTGGTCTTAATGGTCTTGGCCATCGCGGGGGGGTTGGCTCTCCCAGTGGCTATGCCCTCCTTGTGGCAAGGGGTGAGTCAGCAGCTCTTCGGCGCTTAACCTACCGTCGCTCGCGAAAAAGGGGGAACCAAGATGGCGGCAATTACCCGCAAGGACGTCCAACAGCAGCTGACGATTCGGAATCCCGAGCAGTGGGTGGATGAAATCGTCCACCGGCGCCGACAAGCGGAATTTCTACTGCTGGACGCCGAACCTGCCGGCCCAGTAGCGGTGTTAGGTTCACCGGAGTCGGGTCTGGCCACAGTCAAATTGGACCTCACCCACCAACCTTTCCCCTGGCGAATTCCCTCCCTGGTGGACCGCGGCGTTGGCGAGGCTTGGTGGGCAGAGATGGTCACGCGCCAGGCCGTCCCTTCGATTGAATGGCACCGACTCCCATCTGCTCACGACATCGTGTATGGCAAAGGGGTGTTTCGATTCCCACTCGGTCCGGTGCGCGGAGACGTCACCGAAAGCTTAAGCATCCAGCTTTCGGTGATGGGTGACGAGATTATTCAGGTTCACTTGGTCAATGGCTTGAAGCAGCGCCAGATGCGCCGCCAGGCCCTTGGGCTCACCCCGGCGGAGGCGGTGCGGGTGATCGAACGTTGGACTGGCACCAGCACGGTGGCACACAGCCTAGCCTTTTCCCTGGCGGTGGAGGACGCACTCGGGCTGGTTTCGTCCAATCCGAGGGCGGACATGATGCGGAGCATTCTCGCCGAACTCGAGCGTGTCCACAGCCACCTAGCAGATTTAGCCTCCTTGTGCGCCGCTACCGGCCTGCCGGTCGCCCAAATGGACTATCTGCGATGGCGGGAAGAGGCCCTGCGCCTTAATTTCCGCCTTACCGGCCATCGCTACCTCCGTGGGCGAGTGTCCCCCGGGGGATTGTCGGGAATAGAGTGGCCTCAATCATTGGATTTTCGGGCGGTGCAAGACCATGTCATTCGCCTTTTGGAAGGGAGCCAGGAAATTGCCGAACGGCTTTCCCGGACCCCCTCCTTCCTCGACCGCCTACACGGTGCCGGCAGGATCCCGCCTCCCACCATAAATTATGTACGGCCGGTGGGGCCGGTCGGACGAGCGTCGGGGCTTGCCGGTGACGTCCGGGAATGGTGGCCATATGCCGCCTATGGCCGGGATCGCTTCACCGTCCCCCAGCAAAGGACTGCCGACGCGTACGCTCGCTTCTGGGTTCGAACCTGTGAATTGGCGGAATCTCTGTCTTTACTGCGTCGATGGGTCAACGGATTGGGCGAGACCTTGTGGCAGCCCCCTCCGGGGGAACCGACGTTGTCCTCGCTGAGATCTCCGGGAGGGGGCCAGCGGGAAGGAATCGGGATGGTGGAGGCGCCGCGGGGATGTTTGGTCTACCGGGTGGTCCTGGAAGGAGCAGAGGCGCGGCTGGCGCACCTAGGTGTCGCCACACCGTCTAGCCGCAACTGGTATGCATTTCCTCCCGCCGTCGCTAACCACAACATCTTACAAGATTTTCCCATCATTGAAGCCAGTTTCGGGCTGTCTGTATCCGGTTGGGACGGGTAGGATCCGGACGCAGTCTGCCCGGAGAACCGTTCTAGCCCACAGGAACGGAGGGAGCAGTGAGCATGTGGTACTGGAACTGGATTCGAAATATAGCCGGCCGCCCGTTCACCACCGGATATCCCACCGAGCAAGACCCCCTGGTGGCGGAAATGGCGTGCGCTCAGGGGGAGGAGGTGCGCGTCTTGATACCTCCGACCCCTTCTGATCGACCCCTCCTCACCTCGATGGCGATACGCCAGTTGGATGCCGGCTCCTGTAACGGCTGTGAGTCGGAGCTTAGTCTTTTGCCCTCCCCGTACTATGACTTTAGCCGCTATGGGTATACCTTTATCGCCTCCCCCAAACATGCCGATCTGTTGGTCGTCACCGGCATCATCACCGAGCCGATGATCCGGGTCATCCTCGAGGCCTACGACCAGCTGCCCGAACCAAAACGCGTAGTGGCCGTGGGCAGTTGCGCGGTTGATGGCAGCCCCTTGCAGCGAATTCGAGGTCTGACCCATCGGCTGCACGACTTGGTCCCCGTGGCCGTTGAAGTCGTCGGCTGTCCGCCCTCGCCAGGAACGTTGTTAAGGGGACTGCGGGCGGCTGTGGAAAGAGTCGCCGAGAGCGGCGCAGACACGCCTGTCAAAGTAGGTGAGGCCCGGTGAGCGCTGCGACTTGGCTGGGCTTTTGGCTGGCTTTTCTCATCCTTGGTTGGACGGGGTGGGGTAGGCTCAGCATTTCCCGTCGACAAGCTTCTTGGTGGCTAACCATCTGGGAATTAGGCGGTGCTGCATCCCTGGCGCTGCAAGGCGCGGGGGTCGCCGGCGCCTCGGTGCCGCACCTGGTGCATCTTCCTCGCCCGTGGCCCCAGCTGATGATGCATCCTCTCTTACTCGGGTCATTAGACGCCGAAATCGCCGCCATCTTGTTTGCCGCCGCCGCGGCGGCCCTTTTCCGCCATCCTCAGCACCGGCGGATCTTCTTTGCCATGGTACCCCTGGAAGCCGGGGTTGGCGTCTTCCTTCTCAGCGGGGATGGCTTGACTTTGCTGATGGCTTGGGAGTTTCTCTCCGCCGTAAGTTATCTTGGGCTTGTCACCTGGCGCCGGTCCCGCTCGGTTTGGAACGCCGGATGGGTGCTGCTGGCCCTGTCCGAACTGGCCGGCTTGGCCTTGCTGGTAGCAGTGGGGTGGCTCAGCCTCCCGCTTCCCGTCGGTACCTCCGAGTCGTTTGCCACTTGGGCTTTGCTCCCCCATTCGCAAGGTCTGGTCACCGCGATGATGGTCCTCATCCTGGTCGCCTTTGGAGTGAAGGCCGGCCTTTTCCCGCTCATGATCTGGATGCCATTGGCAGAGCCTGTGGCGCCGGGCCCGATCGCCGGCCTCTTCTCCGGCCTGATGCCGGTCTTGTCGGTTACGGCCATCCTGACGTTAGACGCCGCGTTGCACCCCGGTTTGTGGTGGGGGCTGATCCTCATCGTCCTGGGAGCGTTAGGCGCCCTGACTGGAGGGCTCTATGCGATCGTCTCGCGCCATGCCAAGCGGGTGCTGGCCTACTCGACGCTGGAGATCATGGGGCTGGTGTTCGCGGCGCTCGGCACCTGGAAGGTTGAAATGTTGCGCATGCCGGGAAACGTCGGGTCTCAGCTGGCACTGGATGGCGCGATCATCTTGTTGGTGGTGCATGCCGGGGCCAAATTTACGTTGTTCGTAGCCACCGATTTTTCAGGACGTTGGGCCGAGCTGTTGGACCGGTTGGGCGGCTTGCAACGCCTGGCGCCTGGCTTGGGAGCGTGGGCCTTGGCAGCCGTCGCGCTGCTGGCAGGGCTGCCGCCATTAGGCGGATTTGTCGGCGAATGGCTGATTTTGGAGTCGATTCTGAAGTCGTTTGGAAACGTTAGCGGTGGGGGGTGGCATCTAGCCCTGGGCCTAGAAGGCGCGGTCCTGGCTCTGGCCATGGCCCTCGGCGTCACCGCGTACCTGAGATGGTACGGCTTCATATTTTTGGGTCCTTCGCGCCAGCCCTTGGCCCCCGCACGCGCCGCTCCTTCGCAGGGCTTGACCTTGTCCATGGGCCTGGCTACAACCATGGCCGGCCTGGTCGGTCCGGCGATCCCATGGGTGTTGCCCTGGCTCAATCGCGCACTCCGCCCAGTTGCGCCGCAAGCCACCATCGATATCTTGGCCCCGTCCTTCTCTCATCCTCATTCGGTGGCCGCGTTGGTGAAAATCGGTGTCAACTTGCTGCCCGCCCCGGGTGCGCCCGGAACCGTGTTCTTTCCCCAGGGCTTCTCGGTGGCCGACCCCACGGTCCTGACCGCTGTGGTGGTGTTGGCGCTTGGGGTCCTGGCCCTGGTACGGCGTTGGCGGTCTCTCCCGGCACGGTCGGTTGCGCCCTGGAACGGCGGATACGTGCGCTTTAATCCGAAGACCGCGTTCTCCGCCGAGGGGTTTGTCCATCCCTTGCGCCTGGCGTGGGCGCGGTTTTACGGTCTGCGCCGGGAAAGGGGACAGACGACTAGAGGGGCCCACTTTTATCGCCACACCATCGTGTACCGGGTGGAAGAGCACCTGTACCTCCCGTTGATGCGGGGGGCCACTTGGACCGCAAGGCTCATTCGCACCATCCAATCCGGCCAGACCAGTCATTATGTGGCATGGGTCTCCCTCGCCGTCCTGGCGGCGCTGGCGGCGGCTGTGGCATGGCCCGGATGACCTAGGCCTTCACTGCCATTAGCTCGGCATTGTTTCGTCCTCCAGAGCAACTCCGGCATCCGCCAGGTTGACAGGTCATCGCTCGTTACGCCAGGTTGTCTTGCCTGGGTTTTGCCTGCTCAAGGCCGACACTCTCCTCCCGCCGCGACCCTGGGGCTCTTCATGACACCGGATGTGGGCTCCGGTCAAGGTGTCCTGTAGTACAATGACATCGGGGGAGCACGGATCAGGCAGAACACAGGGGGCTTTCCACCATGTTGCACCGCGTCGCATCCCGTGGCTGGAGCGAGTTTTGGGAACTCTGGCTACTTGGTCGCCACTTCATTCGTTGGCTCGGCCTAGGAGCCTTGACGGGTGGATTGGTGGGCGTGGTGGTGACCTACTTTTTGAAGCTCCTGTTCTGGTCGATAGCAGTGACCACGCATTGGCCCGCCCCCCTCTTATGGGTCGCGTTGCCGTTTGGCGGACTTTTGACCGGCATTCTGATTCATTATGGCGCCCCGGACGCGGCGGGACACGGGACGGAGGCGGTCATTCGGGCCGTGCACCGCCGCGCCGGCCAGATCAACTGGAAGGTTGCGCCAATCAAGGCCCTGGCCACCATCACCACCATTGCCGCCGGAGGGTCGGCTGGAAAAGAAGGCCCTTCTGCCCAAATCGGAGCGGCGGTGGCTTCTGCCTTGGCCGACGCATTCCACTTTTCGCCGGACCAACGGCGCCGTATTGTCATTTGCGGCATCGGGGCGGGCTTTGCCGCAGTGTTTGGCACTCCGGTGGCGGGAGCCGTGTTGGGTATCGAAGTGTTGGCGATCGGGGATTTGTGGTACGATATGCTCCTGCCGTCGTTTGCGGCGGCCATGACCGCCTACTTGGTCGCACAGAGCCTGGGCCTTACCTGGGTCTATCCTCATCCCCATCTGGGCCTGCCCTTGTCGATCGCGCTCTGGGTTCGCATGACGGCCCTGGGCGTGGCCTGCGGGCTAGTCGCCTACGCGTTGGTGATCGCCATGGAGGCAGCCCATCATGTGGCGGCGTGGCTGCGCCAAGAGCGCCGTTGGTGGCCTCCCTTGCTCCCCCTGCTGGCCGGGGCTTTGCTGGCCGGATTGTACGCCGCGGTCGGTCCCCAAGTTGGGGGCCTCTCGCTTGGGCTCTTAAACCAGGCATTGGCCGGGCAACCGGTTCCAGCGGCGGCATGGCTAGAGAAGCTGGTGGCGGTGGCTTTAACCCTGGGGCTCGGCATGAGCGGGGGGATTATCACCCCCCTGTTTGTCATCGGCGCCACCCTGGGAAGCGCCCTTAGCCTTCCCCTCGGCGTGCCGCTGGCCGATGGTGCCGCCATTGGCATGATGGCGGTCACCGCAGCCGGAGCCAACGCCCCGATTGCCGCAGTGGTGATGGGGATGGAGATCTTTGGAAGCTCGCTCTCCCCAGCCCTCCTAATGGCCATCGTTCCGGCTTTCATCTTAATCGGCCACCACAGCGTCTACCCGAGCCAGCGGATTCGGGTGGCAAAGGCGCCTACCGTTCCCATCACGCCCGGCGTGGCCCTGGAAGACTTACCGCGCCAGCACTGGACGACCTGGCATTCCGGCCGCCGCGCCAACCGCATTTACCGTCGCGACGCAGCAGGCGAGCCGGTCCATGAGCTACCTCCTCCAGCCAGCGCGGCCCCTTCTCCTGGGCGCTCGCCTTCGGAGCCTCCGGGTGGCGGCACGGCCTAAGTCCCTGAGAGCCGGCCGCAGCGGTCCTGCCCAGCCAACACCGCGCCGGGCTCGCGAACCGGGGATGTCTAGTTTTCCGCCCGGAACCGCGCCAGGCGTTCTTCGGAGAATATCATGCCGTGTCCAGGCCGCTCCCAGGGAGACATGCCGCCGTCTTGGATGGGCAGCGGGTTTTCTATGACTTCGTCTAACAACGGAAAGTGCTCGACCTCACGACAGTTGGGTGCCGCCAAGGCGCAATGGATATGCAGTTCGGGAAGAAAGTGCGGGCTTACCGGCACCCCGAAAGCCTCTGCCACGGCGGCCACCCGCAGCCACTCGGTTATGCCGCCTACGATGGGCGCGTCGGGCATCAGCACCGAGGCCGCCCCGTGGCGCAGGTATTCGGCAAAGGCATATCGGGTCTGCAAATGTTCCCCCGCTGCGATCGCAACCGGCAGTCGACGGGACAACTCGGCGTATTGCTCCAGGTAATACGAAGGCAGCGGCTCTTCCAGCCAGTAGACGCCAAGCTCCCCTAGGTGCTCCCCCAGCCACAGGGCGGTAGGAAGGTCGAGTCGCTCATTGCAGTCCACCATGATCCGCACGTCGTCCCCAACCGCTTCGCGCACCGCACGCACCCGAGCCAGGTCTTCCGCCGGCGGTCTGGCACCCACCCGCAATTTGATGGCGCGGCAGCCTTCGGCGAGATACTGTCGAGCTCCTTCAATTAGCTCCTCCGTGGTCATGGTGTTGGTTGCGCGCCCGCTGCCGTAGACCTCAATACGGCTTCTCTCCGCGCCCAGCAGTCGATACAGCGGCACTCCTGCCTCCCAAGCTCTGGCATCCCAGACGGCGATGTCGATGGCGGCGATCGCCAGCGCCGATACCCCGGCCCCAAGGCGGTGGGTATTAGCCCAGTATTGGCGCAGTACATGGTCAAAATCCCGAAGTTCCAAGTCGACCAGGGGTGCCAGGAGCTCTTGTCGCAACAAGGCCAACACGGCGGCGCCTCCCCCGCCCAAGGTGTAGGTGAATCCCACGCCTCGAGGGCCATCCTTGAGTTGAAGTGACACCAAGATCAATTCCAGCTGGGTTGCCCCAGAACCGCCTCGCGCCTGGCCCAAAGGGACGAGCAGCCTTTCGGCTGCAACCGACTCCACCCGCCCCACCGCCTGCCCACCTCCCATAAGCTTCACCTCAGTCATAGCCACCGTGGTACGCCTACTTGTGAGGATATCATACCCCTTGGCCGCGGCGCGCCGCGCCGGACGAACTGGCCCTTGCCAGGGCACGGATGCCAGCGCCAATTCCGGCCCGGGCGACGTCGGGGGGAAAGCACTCCCAGGCAGTAGTCCGGTGAGGATGGCCTTAGACCGGGTGGTTTTCCAATCCTCGTCCGCGCGCCAAGTGCGCTCGGCGGCCACCACTGTCAAGACGGCCCGACATCAGGCATATCCTTGACGCTTCCAACTTAATAAGCATATAGTTATACACTGATGGCAAGGGGGTTCGATATGAACGACGGACTTGCCGACCCGTTGAAAACCTTGGCCGATCCTAGGCACCTACACATTTTGGGTCTTGTGCGGGTCTGGGAATCCTGTGTCTGCCAGCTCGAAGCCCTCTCCACCAACCAGCGATCCCGCAGCGCCTGCGAAAAGTCCACCTGGCGTGCTGGCTGCTGGAAGGTGGCTACAAGGATTGGACATTTGACCGCGGCAGTCCCGACCTGCCGTCGGCGCCCCACCGGTTGCTCGAAGCGCTGCCCCTCGAGCCTGCGGTAGAAAAGTGGCTGCAGGCACACCAGGCGCACAGGAGGGGCGCTGACTCCAGCGCCTCACCCCTCGAAGGCGGCGATTGCGCTCTTGACCCTGCGCCTGCTCGATGTGAGATAACGAGTCCGATGCGTGGGGAGGAGGTACTTGGCGGATGGGATTTGCCACTCGGGAGTTGGCGACCATGGCCGCAGCCGTGGCGGGAGGCGGCGTGCCCGCCTGGCTCGACGATCGCCGTCGGGGGTCCCGGCAGGCGAGAGTGGGCGAGCCAGAGAGTGCCGGGGTGGTCATGGTAGCCGAATCCACTCGCCGCAGTGTCCATGCGGCCCCCAAAGGTCTGCGGAAAGACGCAGGCTCAAAGCCGGCGGCGATCGGTCGCCTCGTCGGGGTGCCCCCTGCGCGATTTTCATTCAAGATCTCTGAAGGGAACGATGCGTTGAGATGGCAATTTGGGCTATAACCTTGTTTGTGGTGGTGCTGGCCCTGGTCATCACCAGGCCGGGCGGGCTGCCCATCGGCTGGACCGCCCTCATCGGAGGGCTTCTGGCTTGGTTGACCGGTCTGGTCTCTACGCCAGATATTGTAGAGGTGGTGCGCCTGGTGTGGGATGCCACCTTGACCTTTGTCGCGGTCATCCTCATCTCGCTAATTCTTGACGCCATTGGCCTCTTTCACTGGGCCGCTCTGGGCTCTGCCCATCTCGCGGGCACACGCGGCTCGGCCGTGCTTTGGTTCCTTGGCTTGCTCGGTGCCGCCGTGGCCATGTTCTTCGCCAACGATGGCGCCGCCCTAATTCTCACCCCCATCGTTTATGAGCAAGCCAAGGCCCTGAAACTCCCCACGCCGGCAACCCTGGCCTTGATCATGGCCAGCGGGTTTATCGCCGACACCACCTCGCTGCCGCTCGTGGTCTCCAACTTGGTCAACATCGTCTCCGCCGACTTCTTCCACCTCGGGTTTGCCTCCTACGCCCTGGTGATGGTGCCGGTCGACCTACTGGCGTTGGCGCTCAGTTTGGCGGTGCTGTGGCTCTACTATGGCCGTGCCTTGCCATCGCGAGTGAACACCGGCCACCTCCCGCCCGCAGCCTCCGCCATCCGCGACCTCCACCTCTTTCGCATGTCGTGGGCCGTCCTCGCCCTGCTCTTGCTCGGCTACTTTGCCAGCCAATGGCTGCGCTGGCCGGTCTCGGTGTTTGCCGGGGCTGCGGCCGCCTGGTTCGTGGCGGCTGCCTGGCGCCGGCCCACCCTCAACACCCGCCAGGTGCTGCGGGAGGCCCCGTGGAACATCGTGGCATTTTCGCTGGGCATGTACGTCGTGGTGTATGGACTGCGCAATGCAGGGTTAACCCACGCCTTAAGCAGCCTGATCTTGTGGTACGCTGGACACGGTGCAGGTACTCTGGTGGTCGGTACCGGATTGACCGCGGCTGTGGCCTCAGCGGTAATGAACAACATGCCGACGGTGATGATCAACGCCCTGGCCATCCACGGCGCCCATCTGAGTGCGTCCCTCGAACGCGCCGCCGCCTATGCCAACGTGATCGGATGCGACCTCGGCCCCAAATTGACGCCCATCGGCTCGCTTGCCACCCTGCTTTGGTTACACGTGTTAGACCGTCGGGACTTACACATCGGGTGGGGATATTACGTCACCGTCGGCGCCACCCTCACCCTACCCGTGCTCTTGATTACGCTGCTGGGGCTTTGGGGTTGGACCGCGCTGATCGGCTAATGGCAACCTTGTCGGTCCAAGGTTGCCCCTTCAAGCATTAGCTTCTCCGCACAGGCGACCTGCTCCCGTCTAGGACCGAACGGAACCCCAGAGGAGAAGGTAACACTTAGTGACGCATGGAACCCTTGACGCAGAGAGCCTATTTGTTTATAAGAATATACGAATGGAGGTGAGCGGTGTGTATGAGGATATTGCGGACCAGTTTAAAGCCTTGGCAGACCCGGTTCGCCTGCACATTTTAAGTCTCCTCCGCGTGCGCGAGGCCTGCGTTTGCGAGCTGGTATCGCTGTTGCCGCTCAGCCAACCAGCCATCTCCCAGCACCTGCGCAAGCTCCGCCAAACCGGATG
>JAIMAE010000232.1 GCA_023512105.1 Bacillota bacterium
GGGGCGCTTCTCACCTTGTTGCTCCCCGAGCCCGCGGGGAAGAGCCTGGAGGAGGCCTCGGGAGAAGAGTCGGTACCACCCGCTACCTTGCGGAGGGCCCACGGATAACTCTGGGAGCGACTCCACCAGCAAACGCCTCGGCCAATGGAGGTCGGGGCGTTTCGTGTTCTGCTTTTGCCTCTTGAAAGGTGGTGGTCTATCATTCCTGGGAGGCATGGAGCGGGACGGATCCCCGTTGATTCTGGGGGCATTTGCACGTCTACCACGGTTGCAGCTCGAGTGGGAGCGGGCCAGAGTTCACTTCGGGCGACAAGCTACCTGTTCAATTGTCCGGCGGCCATCAGGGCCGGGTGATTCCCAGTAGCGGGCTCGAAGCTTTTGGCCGTGCAGGATTGCTGGTCCTAATGGAAGACTGTTGAACGAGGCACCGTTTGATGCCATTCAAACCACACCGCCCGGCTCTATCGCAACTCCGCGCAACCATCCGCTGGTCCAGGGCGGCCAGACCGCGGGCCGGGGTGGTGGCAAGCGTCGTTCAATGTCCGGTCTATCTTCTGCCGGCGGGATCCCGGTTTAGGGATTGCCATTTCCACGATAGACTACTAATATGATCATGTATTTCGGATAAATTGCCTGCTGCGGAGGTGCATGGTCGTGCCTACCCCCGATCCGACACGTGACCTGAATGGCCGGTTCGCTGCCTGGAGCCCTCGCACCATCGTGCACTGGCTCTACGCCCACTACGATCCGGCCACGGTGACCTTGGCCTGCAGCTTTGGCCTCGAAGACGTGTTGCTGGTGCATTGGGCGTGCGAGGCGACCGCCCACCCCGATGTCTTCTACCTGGACACCGGATTGCTGTTTCCGGAGACGTATGCCCTGATTGAGGAGGTCCGGCGCCGGTACCCGGTCCGGCTACGCCGCGTCGCCCCTTCGCTCACCCTGCCTGCGCAGGCCGCCCAATACGGGCCCGCGTTGTGGGAGCGGGACCCCGACCACTGCTGCCGCCTGCGCAAGGTGGAGCCGGTGACTGACGCCCTGGCCGGCTATGCGGTGTGGATCACCGGCATCCGGCGCGACCAGACGCCGGCCCGCCGGCAGGCGCCCTGGGCGCAGTGGGATCCGGCCGCCGAGCGGCTGAAGGTCAATCCCCTCTTGGCGTGGTCGTGGGAACAGGTCCACGCGGCCGTCAAGACCTTGGGCATTCCGTACAACCCGTTGCACGATGCCGGGTATCCCTCCGTGGGGTGCTGGCCCTGCACGCGGGCGGTAAGACCGGGAGAGGATCCGCGCGCCGGGCGGTGGCCGGGCTTTGGCAAGACCGAGTGTGGGATCCACGCATGAGCGGGCCGGGGACGACGGGGAACGCGGCGTGGGGCGGCTTGGCCGGTGCACCGCAACTGGTGCTGTCGCCCGCCGCCGAGATGGAGGCGCGGTTGCTGGCCTGGGGCGCCTACGCCCCGCTGACGGCTTTCATGGACCGCGCCCAATATCAGGCGGTGCTCGAATGGATGCATCTGCCCGACGGAGAACTGTTTCCTCTGCCGGTGGTGCTGCCGATTGCGCCCGAGCAACGCACGGAGGTGACGCGGGCGCGGTGGGTGGGGCTGGCGGGTTCGGGGGGGTTGCGCGGCTGGCTGGAGCCCACCGACTGCTTTCGGCGCGATCTGGAGGTCGAGGCCCAGGCGGTCTACGGCACCACCGACCCAAGACATCCCGGCGTGGCGGAGTTGCTGACCCAATCGCCGTGGTGCGTGGCCGGGCCGGTGACGGTGGTCCAGCCCGGCATTCTGCCGTACCCGGAACCGGCGGACCCGGCCGGGGTGCGGGCCGCGATCCAAGCTCGGGGATGGGCCACCGTGGCGGCGTTTCAAACCCGCAACCCGGTGCATCGGGCCCATGAGTACCTGCACAAGGTGGCCTTGGAGGTGGTGGACGGCTTGCTGGTGCATCCCCTGGTGGGCCCGACCAAGGCCGATGACCTGCCGGCGCCGATCCGGCTGGAGGCGTACCGCATCGCCTTACGGCACTATTATCCTCCCGAGCGGGTGCTGCTGGCCGTCTATCCGGCTCCGATGCGCTACGCGGGGCCGCGCGAGGCGCTGTTGCACGCCCTGGTGCGGCGGAACTACGGTGCAACCCACATGATTGTGGGGCGAGATCACGCTGGGGTCGGCGGCTACTATCCCGCGGAGGCCGCCGCCGAATGGCTGGCGCACCACGCGGCGGAGCTGGGCATTACGCCGCTGGTGTTTGACGCGGTGGGGTACTGCCGGCGGTGCGCGGCCTTGGTTTCGCGGCGCACCTGCCCGCATCCTGCCGAGAAATGGGAGACGTTGTCGGGTACGGAGTTGCGCCGCCGCTTGGCCGGAGGCGAGCCGATCCCGCCGGAGTGGATGCGGCCGGAGGTGGCGGCGTACCTGCGCCGGGCGGTGTTGGCCGCCTCCCCGGGCCAAGGGGGGTGAGCCGCGTGCTAGAGCCGCCAGTTCCTCGGCCATGGGGGCGTTGGACCCGGCGGGTGGCGTTCCTGGGGCTGATGGCCTGGGGCGCTCACCGGACCGTGCACGGGGAGGCCGCTGCGGCCCTGGTCTTCGCCGCCGGGGTGGCCGGACTGCTCTGGCCTTAGGGGGCGAGGCCCTACTCCCCAGGATGGGGCGGCTCCGGGGCCTTGCGGCGGGCGGGGACGGGGGATGAAGAGCCCCGGGTCAGGATTCCTGCGCAGGGACCTTGAGGATCGCCTGGAGTTCCCGCCACACTGCCCGTCCGCCGGGGCTCGGCCCCGCCACCTGCCTGATGACGTGACGATTGCCTCCGCCAGGCCCAAGACGCTGAACGGCGAGTAGTTAGCGGTTCCCCCTCTGAGGGGGGCCTCCCAACCGTGTGGTGAACTACTGTCGGGCCAAGGGCCCCTCCGGCCCACCTATATGCGGCGCGAGCTTGCCCTTGCTGCTCGTGCGGCTTTAGGCGCTCTAAGACGCCTGACCGCACCGACGAAAGCCCCCGTGGACACTCCGGCGCCGTCCGTTTGCCCACGGCGCCGCGCGGGGAGGTGGGCGCGCATACTCCTAGCACCCCTTTTCATCACATCTCACGCCAGGTCGATCCCACAGTGGCGGTCAGGCCGCTCTCGCCGCTTGCCGCGCCTGCCCTAGACGATTGGGTCAAGGGAGTGGCCGGTCCTTGGCTGCCAGCCAGGCCTGGTAAAGGGGATGGGAGGGGGCCAAGGCCTCAAGGTGTTGGCGCAAGGTGCTGGAGAGCCGGTCGGTCTCTTCGGCCGTGGTCCATCCGGCAAAGGTGCCGAGGCGGCCAAAGCACAGGGTCAGGGTGGCCACGTCCAAGGT
>JAIMAE010000038.1 GCA_023512105.1 Bacillota bacterium
GCCTTGGGCTCACAGACGTTATTAGTGACTTTTGCCACTTCGGGGCTGGCGCTGGGGCTGGCCGTCATCGCGGGGCGGCAAAGATCCCCACGGTGGGCGGTGACAAGCTTAGCCGCTTTACAATCGCTGCTCATGATCCGGTTGGCCTCATACCTGTTGCTCCCTCGTCCGATGCCCTTGGCCGGTGCGCCGACGTTGCCGGCGCAGGGATGGACCGCCACCCTTGGGCTTTGGGGCGTAACGCAGTTAGCCGGAATCGGGTTGGGCGGGTTTTTACTGGCTGCGTGGTCGGCGACCCGGAGGGATTTGGAGGCGACTGCGCGATGGACCCGCGTGGCCTTGTGGGCCCTGGTGCCTGAGCCGGTGTTGGGAACCTGGTACACATATCAACTGATGGTGCACTATACTCCCGCATGGGCCATGCTGATGGGGGGGCAGGCCAGCCAAGCGTGGCGAGGGATGACCATTGGTCTCGTGGTGTTGTTTACCGCCGCCGTGGCGTTGATTTGGCTGGCGCCGGCACCTTCCCGCGATCCGCAAGGCCAGCCGCTGGAGCCCCAGTGGACGCTGTGGACGTTGGGCGGCTTGGCCGCCGGCATCGAGTGGGGCGGGGCGGTGATGCGTCCCGAGTTTACCCGGGAGATGTTGATCCTCTTGGTGGCGGCTTTAACCGGGGCAATCTCGCTGGGATTGATTTCGTGGCGGCTACTTGCCGGCCTGGCTATGTTCAGCGCCTTTGCAGTGGTGGCGCTGTTCGCCCTGGCGTGGTCCCAGAGTCACCTGGCGCTGGCCTACCGGAATCATCTCGTGGTCAGACCACAGGTCACGATACCTAGCGGGAACGCCGCGAAAATCCAGTATGGACGACAACTCAGCCAAGACATTGGATGCTTTACCTGCCATGGCGTAGATGGGCGAGGGCTGCGGCCCAATCCGGGCGACCCCTGGGAGTGGGTTCCGTCTTGGAGTTCGCCTACCTTCGCGGCGCAGTTTGATGGCCCTGGAGGGTACCAAAAGCTCTGGACGCTGCTTTGGGAGGGTCAATATGCTTACCGGCTCAAGTTCTATCCCCAAGGAGGCAACTGGTCGGTGAATTATCACACAATAGACAACCATTTTAATGTACCGGCTTGGAATGGGATCGTGACCCGCTCCCAGATGGACGCCATTGTCCGCTACGTGCAGAGCTTGGGTTCCCCGTCCGGTCCGGTAAGAGGGGATGGGTCATGAAGGGATCGCTGGCAATCCTCGTCTTTAGTAATCCGATCCACACCCAAGCCGGCCGATTTGCCGTAGAACTAGCGCGCGCGGCCTTGGCCAAGGGGCACAAGGTGTTGCTGTTCGGTCTGGCCGACGGGGTGTGGCTGGCCCAAAGGCCTATGCCCTCTCCCGAGCTTAACGAGGTGGTCCCGGAAGTGAGTGCGGACCTGGAGGCGTTGATGGACCAATACCCCGGTCAACTGCAGCTCGAGGTTTGTGGACTTTCCGGTGCCCAGCGGGGACTCATTCCAGAGCGAATGATTCCCGGGGCCCAATTCTCCTCCACCTCGCATTTCGGGTTTCACGTCAGAGCGGCCGACCGATGTCTGGTCTTGGTTCCGTGAGGGGGGCTGGCCGTGGCGGAAAAGGTGTGCATGATGGTCCGCAAGGCGCCCATAGGATCCAACGATGCGTTGGAGGCGTTTCGGCTCTCCCTTGGGTTGTTCGTGGCCGACGTGGAGGCCACTGTGGTTTTGGTGGGCGATGGGGTGCTCAACGCCGTCCGCCACCTTGATGGGCAGGAGGTTAAGCGCCCAACGCCCCAAGAATATCTGCAGGCCATGGCCGACAGCGGGCTGTCGATCTGGGCAGTTGAAGAGGACCTTGTGGCCCGGGGCCTTTCAGAAGCTATGGTGGAGGATTTTGTGCAGGTCGTAGGTTGGGAGCGGCTAGCTCCCATGCTGGAGGCAGAGCCTCTGATTTGGGCTTTCTAAGAGGTGGGAGATGGACCAGGAGGTCAAAGCGGCCAGTGTGGTGCTAACGTCGAAATCGTTGCAAGAGGCGTCCTATTGGCAAGCCTTAGAACGCTTGGTGCGCGAATTAGCCCAAGGGGGCACGGTGGCGGTGGTGGCGTGGGGAGACGCGGTATACCTGGCCGGTGCCGGCAGACCAGAACAGGCGTGGCTTAAGACTTGGCCGGCGCGGTTTTACGTCTTGGGGCCAGATTTGGCAGCCCGAGGATTGTCCTCCCACCGCGCCGACTGGGTCTTTCCGGTGGGCTACTCCGAGGTGGTTGACCTCATTTTTGATGCGGAACGGACCGTGTCTTGGACGTAGCCAAAGCCGTTTCGAGTTCGACAAGAAAGGAGAACCAAGATGACCATCGATTTTGCCAAAATGCTCACAGACCTAGAACCCGACCAGGTGCTTGACGTGCGCGGGGAGACCTGTCCCTTCCCGGCCTTGCACTCCAAAAAGATGCTCCAAAAAGTGGCTCCAGGCACGGTGCTGGAGATTTTGATCGATCATCCGCCGGCCGCAGAGGAAACCGTGCCCGGCATCTGCGCAGCGAAGAACTGGCCTTACGTCTCCGTCAAAGAGGGCGGGTACTGGCGGATAAAAATCAAGAAGACCAGCAAGTAGAAGGAGGGACGCCTATGGTGGCCTGGTTGGCGAATTTACCGGCGATGCTTCCGGGATGGCTTCTGGTGGGCCTATTTTGTCTGATGGGCATCGCCTTCGGGGTGATTTTGGAGCGGAGTCGCTTCTGCTTCACCACCGCGTTCCAAGAAACCATGGAGTTCCAAAATCCGTGGATTCTGCAAGGCGTGTTCCTCCTGATCGGCCTCTCCGCCCTGATCTTCGGCGGGCTGGTGCAGCTGGGGGTCGTTCACCCCACGCTATTCCGGCAAGGCTGGTTTACCATCGTCGGAGGGTTTCTTTTCGGCACCGGAATGAGCGTCTGCGGCGCCTGCGCTTCCGGGCAACTCTTTCGAGCTGGCTCGGGCTACGTGGCGAACTGGATGGAGTTCGTAGGGGCTGGATTTGGCGGGATTTTGTTCGCCCTCTTTTTCTTTCCCTCGGTGGAAGGACCGGCTCTCCAAAGCGCCGCTACCACCCCGATCGCGGTGTACCAGGTGTTGGGTATTCCCCCAGCTGTGTGGGGCGTGGTATCCGGCGGTATCTTCATTGCCTTGGCGGTCTGGGTTCGACGCTTCCTACCCCAGCGAAAAGCTTCCGGGTATCAAGAAAAACGATTCACTTTCTCGTTGCGGGAGCCGTGGCACCCTTATGCCGGCGCGGTGGCCTTGACCATCGTGACCGTCCTGTATGTGTTGTTGTCCGCCGGGGCTTCGATGAGCATCAACACGCCTAACACCTTGACCATCGCCTGGCTGGTGAACCTAGTCACCCGACCGCTGGGCTTTAACTTGGCCCAAGCTCCGTGGTTTGCCCAAGGGACGGTCAATGGCCAGGTCATTTCCCGGCTGTCTCCGTTGGCCCTCAACCAAATTAACACGCCCCACTTTGGTCATCATCTGGGTTATGTCGCTTTGGGCCTGTGGCTGTTTATTCCCATCACCATCTTGGGGGCTTTTCTGTCTTCCTGGCGAGCCGGGGAATTTCACATCCGGATTCCCGGCAAGCCTTCCAAACTGCTGTGGTACCTCTTCGGCGGTCTGATTATGGGATTCGGCGCGGCGATGGGGCTGGGCTGCAACATCGGGGCGTGGACAGACAGCTTCGCCGTGCGGCTAGACCTGTCGGGAATTCTCTTCGGCGTCGGGCTGTTTCCGGGGGTGTGGTTCGGGACCCAGCTGGATGAATGGATTGCCGAGCGCATCTGGGGGTTCGGCCGGACGACCTCGGTTGCCCGGTCCGCCGCGGTACGTCGAGAACAGCAGATGTCCTAACGGCGAGAAGGGAGAGAACAGCGGGATGAGCGAGCATCTTCACGTGTATATCTCGGTGGCGGTGGCGGCCCTGTTGACGGCGCTCTTCGTGATCGCGCCGCCTAGTGTCCCTGTGATGGGAGCGAAGACCCCCGCCAACCCCACTGCGGTTTCGACTCCGGCATCCTCGTCCAGCGGCGGCGCGGCCAACTATGGGGTGGGATGCGGCGGTTAGAGGGCGAGCGGATGGCAGGTGGCCCGGGTCGTCCCTTCCCCTCGCGATCATGGTTAAAGGAGGCGTAAGTAATTGAGGCAATATAGACGCAAATGGAGGCGTTGGGCGCTTGGGATGGGAGTGGCTTGGGCGGTTGCCGGCTGCGGGGGCACCAACTCCGCCAGCCCGCCCTCAGCTCCGTCCCAGCCCGCCACCGACGCCTGGGTTTTTGTAATGAACAACAAGTCGGACACCATCTCGGTCATCAATCCCGTCAGTAACCAAGTCGTGAAGACCATCGACGCTAAAGGCATCACCTTAGCTCCGTATCCGTCTAACAAGTGGGCCACCGGATCCGGCTACGTGCTTTCGGGATGGCGGCGGTCGCTCTCGATTCTAAAGGTGTCGGGGGAAGATGTTTCGGTGGTCAAAAACCTCACCCTTCCGCCCAGTGTCACCAGCCAAAACGGCAAACATGTTCCCCAAACCGGCGTCTGGGCGGACATCACCCCCGATGGGCTTTTGGGAGTGGTAGCGGTTCGAGAAGCCGAGAAGATGTTGTTTATTGACATGAACCCCAAGGATTCCACGTTCGGATCTGTGGTGGACACGGTGGATACCAGTCATCTCGGACCTCACGGCACCGGCATTGGGCCATGAGACGTGAGCATCGGTCCCCGGGGGGGACACGCTTACGTGCCGTGTCTTTACTCTAGTGAGCTGATGGTCCTAAATTTGTTGCAGAAGGACGTTGCCGCGCTGACTCCATCCCAACAAGCCGCGCCGACCATGGGGACGGTTTCTTGGGATGGCAAGTATTGGGTGGTGGAGGACACTTCGGGCAAAAAGAACCTGGTGACGGTGTACTCCCTGGCCAATCCCAACCAACCTAAACAATTGGCGGTGCTGCAGCCCGGCGTTGCGCCCTGGACCGACCAGATCACGCCAGACAGCCGGTACGCCTTTGAAATCTGCTCGGGTAATGCCCAGGCCCACGTGAACTCCTCGATCGCGGTCATCCAACTGTCCAGTCAACCCAAGGTGGTCAAACAGATTCCGCTTCCTGGCTACGGAGCCGAAGTAGGGGCCTTCTCTCCCAACGGCCAGTACTTCTACTCGCCGGTACCCTCGGCCAATGAGGTGGCGGTCATCGACGTCAAATCCCAGAGCCTCATCAAGACCATTCCGGTCGGCCAAGACCCTGGCGGAATCTTCGCTGGGAAGTATGACTGGTTGAAGCACTCATGAGGAGCGGTATGTACCATTCGAATTTTGCAGTGAACATTTTAAGGGAGGATAGGAGGCACTGGGGCGGTAGGCCAGGTGGGTGGTGGGTGGGCCTAGGGGCGCTGTTGGCGCTTGCGGGGTGTGGCACCAGCGCATCGGCACCACAGTCCCCCAGTCCACCGCTGGCCCAGTCGGTCTATGTGTTTAACGCCGGAAACCGAACGGTGTCGGTCATCGATGCCCGTACCGATAAGGTGGTCGATACCGTGCCTGTCAGCTCTGTCAGCGCTTATCCCTCGGCCACCTGGGGGGCCGCCAGTGGCTACGTTCTGCTGCCGTCTGGCAGTCAGGTAACCCTGTTAAAGCTGCCGCAACTGACTGCCGTGAAAACTGTAAAGCTTCCTGGGTCAGCCACTTACGCCACCGAAACGGGAGATGGAACCACTGGGATGGTGGTGCTCCCCTCGTTAAACCAGGTGGAATTCTTTAACCTCGATGCCAGCCGAGGGCCGGTCGGCGCCTTGCAGAACATCCGGATCACCGGGCAAATGGGTCCCTGGAGCGTGGCAACCTCCCCGGGAACGCATTTTATGGTGGTCCCTGGAACGTCCAACAACAAAATCTGCGTGGTGCCGTTGCATTCGACTAAAGAGCCGGCGGTTTGCACCGTTCCCGCCCCGATGCCCCATCCGCAGCAGGCGGCACTGTCGCCTGACGGCCGGTATTACGCCGTAGCAGGAAGCCAAACCGGAGGGGAGCAGGTGGGACTGTACCACCTGCTTCCCACCGGGGAATTCTCCAGCCAGGTCAGTCCCCTCAAGGGATTGCCCGCTGGTCACTACCTTCCGCTGTTTACGGCAGACAGCCGACGTCTGCTGCTTTTGAACCAGACGGGGGCCCAGCTGGTGGTATTTAGTCTAAACGGTCCGCGGCTAATCAAAATCTTAGATTTGCCGCCGGGCTCGTCTCCAACCTACGCGGCGCTGTCGCCCGGAGGAGACTCGCTCTTCATCACCTTATCGGCGCAAAACGCAGTGGCGGTGGTGAACCTGGCAGCTCTCAAAGTGGTCAAGACGGTGCCTGTGGGCCCAAAGCCGGTGTCGGTGGTGGTAGGCAAGTATAGTTTCCTCACGTCGCAAGGAAAAGCCTGAGGAGGGATTGGCATGCCCGCGTGGCTGGAGGTACTGGTGGCCATGGCCGCCAGCGCAGCAGTCTTGTGGTTGATGTTGCTTAAAAACTTAGGTGCTTAAGGATGCATGACTTGGGCGCTTAGGTATACAAAAAATGGACGGCAAGCCGTCCATTTTTGTGTTAGAAGACCAAGGGCGGAGAAGTTACCGAGCGCGGTTGGCCAAGGATTGCTCGGCCATCTCGATCATCTTCCGCACCATGTGGCCTCCTACCGCCCCGCACTGGCGGGCCGGGATCTCGCCCCAGTAGCCGTCGTCGGCACCTTGGATGCCCAACTCGTGGGCCACCTCGTACTTGAACTGGTCCAGAGCCTTGCGGGCACCGCGAACGACCGCCTGATTGGAAGTGTTGCTGCCGCGAGCCATCGTGTTTTCACCTCCTCACTGTGTGGTGGTCCTAGTATGACCGCGCCGGTTGGCCTTAACCCAGGGAAGCACTGGCATCGTTTCGCATCCTCTCCTAGGCCCGCAATCAAAACCCTTAGAGTCGCGCCGGTCAGGTCCGCCGGTGGCGCGAGACTAACGCAACCGATTCCGAGGATGCCCGGGAAGCCACCGCTTGGACTGTTCGGTCAAAGACCGTTTGGGACGGGCTTCGCCGGCTCGTAAACGTTTCGGCAACATTTGCCGCTCGTTGATAAGGAACCATGCGGCTGCAGCGCCCCCCAGAGCCAAGGCCGCCGCTCCCCAAAAGACCCCGAACCGGTGATCCATGGCCACGCTAAACAGGGGAGGTCCCAGTGCCACCCCGAAAAAGCGGACGCTCCCGTAGAGCGAGGTCACCACCCCGCGCTCTTCGGTGGTCGTGGCGCTGGTGACCAGGGTGTTTACGGCGGGGAGCACGGCGCCGGTGCCCACCCCTTGTAAGACCAAGACGGCCAAGGACCAAAAAGGGGAGCGGGTGGTAAAAAACGGCTCTATGACCATGGCCAGGGCAATCGCCATCAGGCCACCGGCCACAATCGGTCGGGACCAAGCGGCCAGCCGCTTTTGCAACACGGTGCCCGAGACGTAGGACGTGATCGCCGAGGCCATTACCGGGATGGCGATGAGAAGGCCGCGGGTCAGTTCGGGATAGCCGAAGTTTTTCTCCAGGACATCAGCCAGGTAGCTTAATACCCCGAAGAGGATGAACAGCACCAGGGAGCCGGCGAGAAAGGTGGCGGCGATCGAGCTGGCTTTTTCGCGAAAGGTGTGTTTCAAGCCTGCCCAGTATTGCTGCATGCCTCCCCGAGAAGGAGCGGAGGCCGGTTCGCGAATCATAAACCACACGGCGGCGGCGATCGGCAAGGCCAAGACGCCGTAGACAAAGAAAGGAAGGAACCAGACGATCAGGGCTAAAAGCGAGCCGGCAATCGGGGAGATCACCTTGCCCAGGCCGTTGGCCGCCTCTAGCAAACCCAGCGCTCCGGCGCGCTTTTTGCTCTGAAACATGTCGCCGGCCACCGCCATCGCCAATTGGTAGGTTCCTCCGGCGCCCATCCCCTGCACCAGGCGGCCGGCCATGATCCACGGGTAGGGATGAGGTAGCAACCACGCCGCCATGCCCGCTCCCAATCCTCCCAGTCCGTAGACGATCAGCGCCGGCGCCATGATCCGGCGCCGGCCAATCCGGTCGGAGATGGCTCCGGCCACCGGAATAATCACCCCGGCGGGGATGGAAAATATTGTGATTACCAACCCTACCTGGAACAACGTCAGATGCATAACCTTCATCATCTTGGGCAGCACCGGGATGAGCATCGAGTTGCCCAAGACCATGATGAAGGGGACCGCGGCCAACACCCACAGTTTTTGCTTGTGGCTGGCCCGGTCCTCGGACGCGCTGTCTGTCATCTACACGGCCTCCTCTCCAACCCAAGACGGGACTCCTTAAGAGCTTGCCCGAAGCCGACCACCGGCCATGCGCCGTTTCGGCCTTCGGAACCTTCCCTGGGGTCCGCGAATATGGTGGAGCGACTAAACGAGCGAGGAGGCTTTACCGCGTGTTACACGACGAGAACAAGGCCTGGTTCGATATCGTGGAGTTTCCCATGGCAGACCGCACGCAAAAGCCCCGCAATCGCGGCCTGACCATGGTTATCGACAAGGGAATCGGCCTGGCCACCACCCGCGACCTGATGGAGCTGGCGGCCGACTACATCGACCACCTCAAACTGACCTTTGGAACTTCCGCGCTCTATCACAAGCGGCTGTTGCGCCAGAAGATTGATTTGGTAAAGTCCTACGGCGTTCACATCTTCCCCGGAGGCACCTTTTTGGAGTTGGCCTTGCTGCAAAAGCGCTTGGTAGAGTATCTCGACTACGCCCGCGAGCTGGGATTTACCGGCATCGAGGTCTCCGACGGGACCATCCCCATCGACCTCAAGACCCGCGACGCCATCATTCGCATGGCCCGAGCCTACGGCTTTGAGCTGGTGGTGAGCGAGGTGGGCAAGAAAGATCCTCGAGACACCGTGCCCGGGATGAAGCTGTGGGAACAGGTGGCGCGGGACTTAGACTCCGGCTCGGACCTGGTGATCGTCGAAGGGCGAGAGAGCGGAGAAGGAGTCGTCATCTACGACGAGCGGGGCAACATCCTCGAATCCGAACTGGAAGAGATGGTCACCCATCTCGAGGATCCTACCCGCGTGCTCTGGGAGGCTCCGAAAAAACGGCAACAGCTGGAACTCATCATCCGATTTGGGGTGAACGTCAATCTGGGCAACGTCCAGCCGGAGGATATTTTGGCCCTGGAAGCACTCCGCGTGGGATTGCGCGGCGACACCTTGCGGCACTATTATCTAAACGCGTGCAACGAAGTCGAAATGTTGCCCCCTACCACGCTGGGGCAAGGAGGCGGAGGCGTCGACGCGGCACATTGACGTAATCCTGCGTTGGCAGGAAGTGACGGGAGACCTCAGTGCCCATCCTACCGTGGTCGTGGACACCCTGCGAGCCACCACTACCATCGTGGCCATCTTGGCCAACGGTGGAGAAGGGGTCCTCCCCGTAGCCGAGATGGAACAGGCTCTGGCCATGCGCGCCCGCTTCCCCGAGGCCTTAGTGGGGGGCGAGCGCAACAATCGCAAGCCCAAGGGCTTTGATGCCGGCAACTCTCCGCGCGAGTTTCCGCCGGAACGGGTTCGCGGGCGGCGGGTGATTCTCACCACCACCAACGGAACCCAAGCCATCGCCCGTTGCCAATCGGCTCCCTGGCTGGCGGCGGGGGCGCTGGTCAATGCCACCGCCGTCGGGCTGGCGCTATGGGAGCAGGGAGGCGACGCGTTGGTGGTCTGTGCCGGGGGACGAGGCTACCCCGCCCTCGAAGATGTGTTGGCCGCCGGCGCGGTGGTCGAGCTGTGGCCCCGGGCGGCCTGGGGAGACGGGGCCCGGATCGCCGCCGCGGTCTGGCATCAAGCTCGCGACCGTTTGTTGGACACGGTTCGAGAAGCGGTTCACGCCCGTGAACTCGAAACCATGCACCTGGTGGAAGACGTGATTTGGGCGGCGCAAAAAGACTACTGTCCGGTGGTGCCGATACGCCGCCGCGACGGCTGGTTCCAGTTGGGTTAAAGGGCCTTCCCAACCTGTTGACGGCCTCTGCGCTCGGGGTTGCCCGGCGCGGGGGCCGGTCTTTTTTGTTGACTCGTCTCATAGGCTTCTATCGGTTTGGGCGGGCGGAGGGAGCCAAATGTTCAACACAGCCACCGTGGGTCTTATGATTCTGTTGCTGCTAGGACTCTGGGCCCAATCGACCCTGGTTGCTTCCAGTGCCGCCATCCTCCTGGTCATCCGACTGACCCGAACCACGTTCCTTTTTCCGATTCTGGAGCATCGCGGGGTAGAAATCGGCCTCATCTTCCTCACCATGGCCATGCTGGTGCCCTTCGCCCAGGGGCGAATCCAGCTGCAGGAGATCTGGGAGAATTTTTGGACCCTGCCTGGCCTCTTGGCCGTGATCGGGGGCGCGGTGGCCACCCACCTCAATGGCCGGGGATTGCGGCTGCTCGCGGACAACGCCCACATGATGGTAGGCCTTTTGGTGGGCTCGATCATCGGCGTGGTGGTCTGGGGCGGGATTCCGGTCGGCCCCTTGATGGCCGCCGGGGTGACCTATATTTTGCTGTCCATCATCCAGTGGCTGTTGGGGCTGATCCACTGATCAGGGGAGGCTGTATGGGAGAGGACCTTTTCCTGCGGGGGATGGTGATCATCCGCCTCATCTCCGCCGCGATCGAGATGACGGGCGCGCTGTTGATGTGGCGCGGGCAGCGCCTGGACCTGGCCGTGCGCATCAACGGCTTTTTAGGCATCGCCGGTCCCCTGGTGCTGACCACCACCATGGCCTTAGGGCTCGCCGGCTTGGCGGCCACTCGGTTTCCGTTGTCTAAGTTGGTGTGGATCGGGGCTGGGGTAGCGCTGATTTTATGGGGGACCACCCGTTGAGTTGGATCGCCGCGTTCTCGGTCAGGCCGCTGCGGCGGCGGTGGCGTCTGGGAGTGGCGGCCGGATTGGCCGTCGCGGCGATGGCGGGGTTTTGGCACCGGCCGTCGGCGGCCAGCGCGCGAGGCGGCACCAACCCGCACCTTCTCTGGTATGTCCCGACGGACGCCAAGGTGGTGGCGTTAACCTTCGACGACGGGCCCTCCCCGTCCTACACCGGCCCCATTCTCCAGGCGTTGAGCCGCGCCCACGCTCAGGCCACCTTTTTTGTCCTCGGGCGGCAAGTGGAGCGCCACCCCGATTGGGTGCGCCGCGAGGTGCAAGCGGGGATGGAGATCGGCAATCACACCTGGTCCCACATCAACTTGAAATATCATCGCCCCGAGGCGATTGCCGCCGACGTGGCGCGCACCCAGACGGCGATCGAAAAGGCGGCGGGCGTGACCCCGGTGTGGATGCGCCCTCCTTACGGGGCCTACACCATGGAGGCGGTGGGCGCGGTGGAGGCGTTGGGCCTCAAAGTCGCTCTCTGGTCGTGGACGGAGGATTCCCGGGATTGGGCCAATCCGGGCATCGACGCCATCGTCAGCACGGTGGTCAGCCACATCGCGCCCGGGGACATCGTGCTCTTCCACGATGGGGGAGGCAACCGCTCGGAGACGGTGGCAGCCTTGCCCATCATTTTGCAAGACCTTCACGCCATGGGTTACCGCTTCGTCACCCTCTCGCAGTTGGTGAGCTATCAGCGCCCCTGACCGGCGTCGGGGCGAAGAGGCTGTGCTGCCATCGGACCCGGGCCGGGGGGAGTGGTATACTCGGGACGAAGGTAGGCGAGAAGGGTGCGAATAACAGGCGGAGAGGCCGCTGGTCGGCGGTTTCAGGCTCCTGGTGGACATCGGGTACGCCCCACCGGGGCCAAGGTGCGTCAGGCGTTGTTTAATACCTTAGCCAGTCGGGTCCAAGGGGCGCGTTGGCTGGACTTATACGGGGGGGCCGGCAGCTTGAGCTTTGAGGCTGCCTCGCGCGGGGCCTTCGCGTTTGTGGTCGAACAAGATTCGCAAGCCCGCGAACAGATTCGGCGCAACCTGGTGCGGCTGGCGATGGCCGACCGGGTGGAATTGTTGCCGGTGCGGGCCGAGCGCGCCGTATCAGACCTCCGCCAACGAGGCCTGCGCTTTGACGTCATCGTCTGCGATCCCCCGTGGAAAACTGGACTTAGTCCATTGGTGCGGGAGGGACTGCAACACCTGGTGGCGGAGGATGGTTGGGTGGTCTTGGAGAGTTCCGCCAAGGCCTCGCCGGTGGACCTGCCGGGGCTGGCGGTGGCCAAGGTCAAGCGGTATGGAGATACCGTGCTGTATTACTACCAACGGCGGTTAGCCCGCGAGGAGGAGTCAGATGCCGGCGGCGATCTTTCCCGGAACCTTTGACCCCTTGCACTGGGGACACCTCGCCGTGTTGCGGCGTGCCAAAGTCATCTTCCCGCAATTGACGGCGGTGGTGCTAGAGAATGCCGGCAAGGCGCCGTGGTTTACGGTGTCAGAGCGGGTGGCCATGCTGGAGGAGGTGTTAGGGCCGCTGCAGATCGGGGTGGCGGCTCGCCAGACCCTCACGGTGCGGGCGGCGGTGGAACTGGGAGCCACCGTGTTGGTGCGGGGGGTTCGCAACGCCACCGACTGGGACTACGAGTCCGCGTTGGCGCTGGCCAACCGGCGGCTAGAACCCTCGGTGGAAACGGTGTTTTTGGTCACCGACCCGGAGTGGGCCCATCTCAGTTCTAGCCTGGTCAAAGAGATGGCGCTGTTCGGTGCCGATTTGTCGGTGGCCGTGCCCGAACCGGTGGCGCGGAGGATTGCCGCTCGCCTCAACGCCAACCGGTGACGACCAGGGTAAGTGCCGCCAAACTGAGGCGGGGCCCCAGAATGGCCAGGGTCGCCAAGTGTCGACGCCAGCCGAGGACCAGCAAGGGCAGGAGGAAGAACAGCCCATTGGCGGCCAGGGCGGCCAGAAAGGTTGGGGGGATCGACGACATGCTGGGCGCCGGCGTCAACGGGTCGATCCACGCCCAAACCGACGCGGGAAGGATCAGGCGGGTTACGGCGGACAGCATCATGGCCGCGCCGAGCAAGGTGGCTCCGTTCATTGCCT
The DNA here is from genome assembly GCA_023512105.1 of Bacillota bacterium. Lineage (GTDB taxonomy): Bacteria > Bacillota > Sulfobacillia > Sulfobacillales > Sulfobacillaceae > JAIMAE01. The sequence continues at coordinate 13,077 of JAIMAE010000038.1, forward strand.
CTTCGACCGGGCGCCGCCTCCATCGGATTGCGGGCAGGGGCTCGGGCCAGCCGTAGCGCCACCAGGCCAGTATCACAGCCAGGGCATCGAGCCATAGAATTTGGCCGGGATGAGGTAACAGCAGCGGGTTGTACAAATTGGCCCATGCCAAAGCGGCCGCAGGGTGGCGGGAGCGGTTCGAGCGAAGGGCGAGCAGGCTCCCGATCAGCGGAAAACTGGCCAGGCTGAGCAAGGTGGGGGCCCAGCGCCTGGCCGCCGGATACGCCCACAGCAGCGTTTCCACCAGGGCCAAACTGGCGAACACCACCGGCACGTGCTGGTCCCACCACTGGTGCAGGGCCAGGCGCAGGGTGGTGCGAACCGTCGCCCAGAGGTCATGGCTTGGCATCGCTGGGGTCACCATCCTTTGGCACCGTAAACCTAGCAGGTGCCATTTCAAACTATGGGGACGCCCGGGAGAATATGGCCGACGGCGATCATGGCCGACGACGCCTGCCCATACATAAGTGAAAGGCCCGTATAGGTGGGTTTCCGGGGGAAAGGAGAGCAGCATGGCAGTGAAGACGAGACGGTGGGTCCGGCGGGTGGTCGCGGCGATGGTCGTGCTGATCGCGGTAGGGGTCGCCTTGTGGTTCATGCCCACCCCTTATGTCGTAGTTGCCCCCGGGATCACCGGAGACCTCAAGCAAATGGTGCAAGTGCAGGGAGGACATCCCCCGGGTCCCGGCCGCATGTTGATGGTGGCCGTTACCTTGGCCCGGGCCAACGAGTTGGTCTACCTGGCCGCCCACATCGACCCGGCGCTGGAGCTGCTGCCGGCCCAAGAGGCCACCGGCGGGCTAAACATGCAACAGTACGAGCAATACAACCTCAACCTGATGCAGCAAAGTCAATTGGCGGCGGAGGTGGCGGGTGAACGCTTGGCCGGTCTGGACGCGCGGATGGTGACCACCCCGGGGGCCTTGGTGGCCGGGGTGCTACAAGGGCCGGCCAAAGGAGTGCTCAAGCCGGGCGATCGCATCGTCCAATTGGGGCCTTATACGGTGAAGAGCTACGACCAGGTGCGCACCGTCCTGGCCGACCACTTTAAGGTCGGGCAAATCGTCCCGATTACCGTGGTCCGCAATCGCGAGACCCTGGTGCTCCCGGTGAAAACCATCCATCTGGCCAACGACCCGGCTCCGGCGATTGGCGTGTTGATCAGCCCGGACGTCAACTTTATCATTCCGCGCAAGGTGACCATCCAGGCCAATGGCATTGGGGGACCTAGCGCGGGCATGATGTTCGCGTTAGAGATCTACGAGCAGATCACCGGCAAGAATTTGGCCAGGGGCCGGGTGGTGGCAGGGACCGGGGAAATCACGGCCTCCGGGCAGGTGGAAGCGATTGGGGGGATCGCCCAAAAGGTGATCACCGTCCACCAAGCGGGTGCCACCGTCTTCCTTTGCCCGACCGCCAACTACGCCAAGGCCAAAGCCACGGCGGCTCGCTTTGGCTATCACATGCAGATTTATCCGGTCAGCACGCTCCAAGAGGCCCTGGCCGACCTAGAGCGCGGGTAAGCGATAATCGACGGGGGTTCGAGCCATACTATTTTTGGTAACACCTCGGAGACAGAAAGAGGGCGAAGAATGGTATGGCCAACACCCAGAATAACGATACCGCCCAGATTCGCCAGATGATCCGCCAGGAATTGGCCCGCATGGGAGCGGGGGGAACCGGAGCCACCTCGGGGACAAGCCAGGACGGCTCTTCCTCTCTGAGCGCGGCGGAGATTCAGGCCATCGTCCGCCAGGAGCTGCAGTCGCTCCAGCAGGGCCAAACCGCGAGCCAGAATTCGCAGGCGCAGGGAGGTTCCCAGGCAGCTGGCGCCGGCGCCGGCAATCCCAACCCCCAGCCTCAGGGCTCGCAGCGCAACGACACATCGCCCAGCGCCACCTTGGGGCGCCGGATCAGCCGGCTTCTCTCCGGGTCCGCGGGCAGGTCGAGCAACCCGGCTCAAAATGCCTCCCAGAACAGGACATCCGCCAATGGCGCCGCGGGGGCTCGCCGGGCCACCGTCCAACCCAAGGCGGCGGCCACCGCGCAGTCGGTCGCCGGCGTGTTGACCCAGGCGCAGTACGAGCTCAGCCAGGAACTGGAAGCCAATCTGAAGAAACTCAAAGCGGTCATTCGGGAGAGTCAAGAGATCGCGAGAAAAATTGAGCTGGTGCTGGGCAAGGGCCAGGGCGGCTCGGGGTCATCGAATCAAGGCAACTCCTGATGACGGTCAGCTGTGTGCTGGTCCGCGGGGCCCAAGGGTATGCCCCGGAACCCCTGGGATACGTCGACGTGCTGGCGGTGGGGGAGTGGGTGGTCGCCATCGGCCGCGGCCTCACCCCTCCTCCGTGGGCAAAGGCCGAGGTGATCGAGGCCGGAGAGCGCATCCTCTGCCCGGGCCTGGTTGACTTGCACGTCCATCTGGCCGGGGGAGGAGGCGAGGGCGGGCCGCGCTTTCGCACCCCGGAATTGACACTCACCGACTTGACCCGCCACGGGATCACCACCGCGGTGGGCGTGCTTGGCACTGACGGCACCACGCGCTCGGTGGCCGAACTCCTGGCCAAAGCCCGCGCCCTGGCCGATGAGGGGATCACCACCTGGATTTACACTGGGGCCTATTCTGCGGCCACCCGCACCATCACCGGCTCCTTGCGGGATGACGTCCTGTTGGTCGACCGGGTGGTAGGGGTCGGCGAGATCGCGGTCAGCGACTTCCGTGGGAGCCACCCTTCAGAGCGCGAGTTGGCTCGACTGGCCGGGGAGGCTCGGGTGGGAGGCCTGTTAGGCGGAAAGGCGGGAGTGCTGCACGTCCACGTCGGCGATGGCCCGGCGGGGTTGAGGCCCTTATTTTCCATGCTTGAGATCGCCGATGTTCCGAGCGACAGCGTCCTCCCGACCCACCTCAACCGGCGTCGAGCGCTGTTGGAGGAAGCGGTGCGGTGGGCGGCCCACGGTGGCCCGCTCGACCTTACCACCGGCATCACCGAGGAGGATGGGCCGGAGGCGGTCTCCGCCGCCGCCGCCGCCGATTGGCTGCGAACCCAAGGGGTTGGGTTGGGGCAGATAACCTTGAGCTCCGATGCCGGCGGCTCGGCTCCCCGGTTTTCGCCTAGCGGGGAACTGGAGGCGGTGGGAGTAGGCAGCCCTGCCAGCTTGTGGGACGTGGTGTGGACCCTGCGCCGCCAATACCGATGGCCGTGGGAGGAGGCCCTGACCTTGGCCACCTCCAATCCTGCGCAGCGCTTGCGGCTGCCCAGGGTGGGACGGATCGCGGTGGGACACCAGGCGGATTGGCTCCTGGTTGATCCCGAGAGCGGGAGGATCGAGTGGGTGGTGGCGCGGGGCAGGGTGGTGGTGAGGGCCGGCTCGCCGGTGGTATGGGGAACCTTTGAGAAGCGGGGAGCCGGCGGGTGAACGCTCGCTCGCGCCAGTGGGAACGGTATCGACAGCTGGCCCAAGTCTTGGTGCGCCACGGGTTCGACATGTTGGTCGACCGCCTGGAGCTCGGAGCCCACCTGCCGTTGAGCGCGCGGTTAAAGGCGCGCCTTGCGCCATCCCCGCTGCCCTGGCCGGACCGGGTCAGACAGGTGTTGGTAGACCTTGGGCCGGTGTGGATTAAGATGGGGCAGTTGGCTTCGATTCGCGGCGACCTGTTGCCCCGGGAATTGGTGGAAGCCCTGCGGAACTTGCAAGACGCGGTGGAGCCATTCCCCAGTGAACAGGCCCTGGCGGTGGTGGAAGCGCAATGGCAACGTCCGGTGCACGAGCTGGTCTCCGATTGGGACCCCCTCCCCTTGGCCACCGCCTCGATCGGCCAGGTCTACGCCGGACGCCTCCACGATGGTACCGAGGTGGTGATCAAGGTCCGGCGCCCCGGCATCGTGGCCCAGGCCGAGGCCGACCTGGAGATCGCCCGCCGCTTGGCCTGGCTGGCCGAACGGCGGTGGACGCGGGCGCGGGAGCTCGAGATCGGCCGATTGATGGACGAGTTGGTCGACACCTTGCGCGAGGAGTTTGACTTCCGGACCGAGGCCCGCAACACCGACCGGGCCTTTCGGGCGCTCGGACAGGTCCCGGGACATCGGGTCCCCAAGGTCATGGCAGGGCTGTCCGGGCCAGAGGTGCTGGTGATGACCCGATTGGCCGGCATCAAGTTAAATGACCGTGAAGGCCTCGTGGCCCAAGGCCTTGACCCTGCCCTGGCGGCCCGGCGATTTGTGGAGGGCTTGTATCGGCAAGTCTTTGTCGACGGGTTCTTCCACGCCGATCCCCACCCCGGCAACGTCCACGTCGACCCCTGGGGAAGCATCCTCTGGTTAGACTGGGGACTGGCCGGCCATCTCAGCGAAGCCATGCGCAGCCACTCCGCCCGGCTGATCATCGCCATGACCCAGGGAAATTCCGCTGGCGTGGTGCAGGCGCTGTTAAACTTGTCGGCCGCGCCCAGCGACGTCGATCGGGCCGGGCTGTTGGCGGCGGTGGATCGCCTGCGCCGGCGATACTATGATGCGCCGTTAGAGCAGTTTCAACTGGGCGAGGCCTTGATGGAGCTCTTGGAGGTGGCGCACCGCTTCCACCTCCGGATTCCCACGGAATATGCGCTGTTGGCCAAAGCCGCCTTGATCGCCGATGGGATCGTGCGCGAGTTGGCCCCGACCACCTCGCTGTTGGAGTTTGGGCGCCCATTGGCTGGACAGATCGCCCGCCAACAGCTCGACCCCCGGCGCTGGGCGGGCAGGGTGCCGGAACTGGTTTGGAGTTGGGGGGAAGAGGGGTTAAAGCTCCCCAGCCGCATCGGCCAGGCGCTCGACACCCTGGGTCGCGGCAAATTCGTCCTCCAGTTGGAGGACGATCATCTCGACCGGCTGCTGGAACATTGGGGGCATCTGGTCGCCCGCATCACCGCCGCCTTGCTGCTCGGGGCGATGATGGTGGCCCTTGGCTTGATTCAGGGGCGGGGGGCGGTCTTCGGTTGGTCTCGTGCGGTGTTGCAATGGGCCTTTCTGGCCATGTTGGGGTTATCCGGCTTCGTGGTCGTCCGCGCCCTTTGGCGGGGCCACCTCTAGACGACATCCTGTTCCGCCACCGTGCGGTGGGAGTTGTGAGTGGCCGGAGAGGATGGTACAATCCCCGAGGATACGCTGTTCGCAACGCGGGTCAGCCGCCGGGGGCGGGAGAGAGGAGCCATGCAGGTACGGGTTACGGATGTCAAAAAGTGGGTCGGGCGCGAGGAGACGGTGCAGTTTCGCGAGCCTTGGCCCCTGGTGGTCGCAGAGCGGGCGGAGGCGCCTTTAAAACAGCCGGCGGCGATCGAGGTGACGGTCCGCAACACCGGACGGGCCTTGCTGGCCGAGGTGCACGGCGAGGCGGAGATCTCCTTGGTCTGCTCGCGCTGCCTCACCCCGTTTTGGTTAAAGCTGCCCTTTTCCACCGTCGAGGAGTTTCGAGAGGAACCGGGCCCTTACGAGGCCGATGCCGAGTACTACCGGTACCTAGGCGATCACATCGACCTCGACCCGATTTTGGCCGATCTGGTGGCGCTGGCCGTGCCCCTGGCTCCGGTTTGCTCGGCAGATTGCAAGGGACTGTGCCCGCACTGCGGGGTCAACCGCAACGAGGCCACCTGTGAGTGCGCCGCAGCGGCGGATCCTCGTTGGGAGGCGCTGGCGGGGTGGACTCCCGCCGGGTCCGAGCCCGATTCCGACGCCTAGCTCGCCCGCATAGTCTGGATATGGAGGTCTTAGGCAGATGGCTGTGCCGAAACACAAACTGTCGCGGTCGCGTACGCGCAAGCGCCGCTCCACCTGGAAGCTGACGGCCCCCCAATGGGTGGAATGTCCGCGGTGTCACCAGGACCGGATGCCGCACCGGGTGTGTCCCCACTGCGGGTATTACGCCGGGCGGATCGTGATCAACTTCGAGGAGTAATCTCGTCGCACCATGGGCGCCTCCCCGTCACGCGTGGGCAGGCGCCATTTTTATGTATCCCCACCGCCGCAATTTAGGACTACATGATATGATGGACTCATAACCCTGGTTAGCTCCTTGCATCCCCAGGGTGGGGAGGAACGTCGTGCAACGAATGACGCGGGCTGAACGGCAACGCCGGTTGGAGGAATGGTTGCGGGAAGACCCGCTGCAGACGGACGAAGAGTTGGCCCAGCGGCTGGGGGTCAGCGTGCCCACCATTCGCCTGGACCGGCTCCGCCTGGGCATCCCAGATTGGCGCGGGCGCACCCAGGGCCTGGCCCGCCGGGTGGTCCAGCAACGCCAGGACGGGCTTGAGCCGGCCTTCACCGACGGGGAGCCAGGCCGGTGGCTCTCCACCCGATGGGTGACGGAGGCCGGCGAGGAACCCCGGCAATCGCCATGGGTGACCAACGCCGAATTGTTTCGCCAGGCCGACGCCCTGGTGTGCGCGCTCATCGGAGAAGTCGGCTTCGCCGGATTGGCCCACGCCAAATTCCGCCGTCCGGTGCGAGTCGGCGAGGCGTTGGAGTTGTACGCTGAGGTCATTCGTCGGGACCTGCGCCGGCAGGTGGTCTTGGTGGTGGGCCGGAGCGCGGGGGAGACGGTGTTTCGGGCAAAGTTTGTGGTGGAAGAGGGCCGGATCGCGCAGGCGTAGGGGCTCCGAGGACGAGGAGGGTGGAAGCTTGCGAATCGCGGTGGATGCCATGGGAGGCGACTTGGCGCCGGAGGCACCGGTTCGGGGCACGATCGCGGCAGTGGAACAGCATCCGGAGGTGTCTGTGACTCTGGTGGGACCAGAGCGGCGGCTAAGGGAGCTCCTGGGGACGTGGAGTGACCACCCTCGCATCGCCATTCGGGCGGCGGACGAGGTCATCACCATGACCGAGGCCCCGGTGGCGGCGGTGCGGCGCAAACCCCGCTCTTCGATGGTGCAAACCATTTTATCGGTCAAAGAAGGGGAGTCGGTGGCCGCCATTTCCGCCGGGAACACCGGCGCCCTGATGGCGGCCGGGTTGCTTTGGATCGGCCGGATTGAAGGGGTGGAACGCCCGGCGCTGACGGCCATCTTGCCGAGCATGGCCCAATGGGGGGTGTTGGTCCTCGACGTGGGGGCCAACATGGATCCGAAACCGATTCACCTCTACCAATATGCGGTGATGGGCTCCCTGTACTGTCAAGAGGCGCTGGAGATTGCCGACCCGCGGGTGGGGTTGCTCAATGTGGGCGAAGAAGCCGGCAAGGGGCCTCCGGATATCCGCGAAGTTTACCGCCGCCTGTCGGACAGTCGCCTTCGCTTCGTGGGCAACGTGGAGGCGCGCGAACTGTTGCAGGGCAAAGCCGACGTGGTCGTCTGCGAAGGGTTCGTCGGCAATGTCGTGCTGAAGCTCACGGAAGGGTTGGCCCGCGATTTCCTGTCCGAGTTTCGCCGGATCGCCGGGCAGAACCTGTGGACCCGGCTGGCCGGGTCGGTCTTGCGCCCTGGGATGCGGCGGATGCGGGAGCGATTGGACTACCAGGGATACGGAGGGGCTCCGCTGTTGGGGCTGGACGGCATCGTGTACAAATGCCATGGATCCAGCGAGGCGCGCACGTTTACGGCCGCGATCTTGGTGGCCTACAACTACGCCAAAAAAGAGGCCCATCAGCGGATTCGCGAGCGCCTGGCCCAGGCGCGTGAAGGATTGGTGCAATAGGAGCCGCCGAGGCCTGGCGGCAGCGAGCAGAAAGGGACAGGTGGAGCATGACCCAATGGGCGGTGGCGTTTCCCGGACAAGGGGCGCAATTCGTGGGGATGGGGCAGGCGCTCTTTGAGACTTCAGCGGCGGCCCGCGACACCTTCGGGGAGGCAGATGAAGCGCTCGGCATGGCGCTGTCGGAGGTGATCTTCCATGGGCCGGCCGAACGGCTGGAGGATACGGAGATTCAACAGCCGGCGATTTTAACGGTGAGCACCGCGATTTGGCGGGCCCTCCGGGAAGCGCGCCCCGACTTTCGCCCGCTTTTGGGGTTGGGACTCTCCTTGGGCGAGTACTCGGCCTACGTCGCCGCCGGGGTGCTGGAATTCCAGGAGGCGGTGCGGATCTGCCGGTTGCGGGGCCAGGCCATGCAGGAGGCGGTGCCTCGGGGACTGGGCGGGATGATGGCGGTCATCGGGTTGGACCAGGCGACGGTGGAGGCGATCTGCGCCGAGGCCAGCGCCCAAGGGGTGGTCGAGCCAGCCAATTACAACGCCCCTGAGCAGACGGTAATTTCGGGGCTCAACGCTGGATTGGCGCGGGCCCAGGAGCTGGTGGAGGCCAAGGGGGGCAAGGCGATTCGTCTGCCGGTGAGCGCCCCCTTTCATTCCAGCTTGCTGGTCCCAGCGGGCTCGGTGCTCTCGCGGGCACTGAGCGGAGCCACCTTGCGTGCGGCGGATTTTCCGGTATTGGCCAACGTCGACACCGAACCCTGCACCGAGCCGCAGCAGATCGTTCCGCGCCTGATTCAGCAGGTCTCGCGTCCGGTGCGCTTTGAACAAAGCGTGCGGCGGGCGATGGCCATGGGGGCGGAGGGATTTTTGGAGTTGGGACCGGGTAAGAGCTTAACCAGTTTGATCCGCAAGATCGATCGGAAGTGCCCGGTGGCTGCGGTGGCCGACCCCGCCGGGCTGGCCAAAGCTCTTGAACTGCTCTGATCCCAAGGCTATAATAGCTACGAATTACGGCCAGGGAACAATTAACAAGCCTTCCGCCTACTTGAAGCAGAGGATGGGATACATGTGGAATGGCGAAACCGAGTAGCCGTGGTGACAGGCGGTTCTCGGGGGATAGGGCGAGCAATCGCGGAGCGGCTGGCACAGGAAGGGCTGGCAATCGCGCTGAACTACCGGGGCCAGCATGAGGCCGCGGAGGCAACCCAGGCCAAAATTCGTGAGTGGGGGGTCCCGTGTTCGCTGTTCCCGGCCGACCTAAGCCAGATGGACCAAGCCCAGCACATGATAGAGTCGGTGCTCGACACCTTTGGGCGGGTGGACGTGCTGGTGAATAACGCCGGTATCACCCGGGACACGTTACTGGTGCGCATGCGTCCAGAGGAATGGGAGAGTGTGCTGGCCACCAACCTCACGGCGGTCTACGCATGTACCCGGGCGGTGCTCAAACCGATGATGAAGGCTCGTTTTGGACGCATCGTCAATGTCTCCTCGATTGCGGGCCTAGTGGGAAATGCGGGACAGGCCAACTATGCAGCGGCCAAGGCAGGCGTGCTCGGGTTCACCAAGGCGGTGGCGCGGGAGGTGGCCTCCCGCAACATCACGGTCAACGCCGTGGCCCCAGGCCTGGTCGAGACGGAAATGACCCAACATATGCCTCGCGCGCAATACGAAGCCATGGTGGCCTCGATCCCGCTGGGGCGGGCAGCTCGACCCGAGGAGGTGGCGGAGGCGGTTTGGTTCCTGGTGCGTTCCGACTATATCACCGGACAGACCTTGGTGGTAGATGGCGGACTGGTTATGGACTGACTTTTGGAGGTGGCGAGAGTGCCGAGCCGTGAAGAGGTTGCGGAAAAAGTGAAGGCGATCATCGTGGACCAGTTGGGAGTCGACGAGGACGAGGTGACCATGGAGTCGTCCTTTATCGACGACCTGGGGGCCGACTCGCTGGATATCGTGGAGCTGATCATGGCCTTGGAAGAAGAGTTTGGCCTGGAAATTCCCGATGACGAAGCCGAGAAGATCAGCATCGTCAACGATGCGGTCGACTACATCTGCGAAAACACCTAATCGACTCTTTCCCCGCGAAAGGTGGGGAGGGCGAAGAAGCACCTTGGTCCTCAAGAGGGAGCGATGCCCAGGATGAAGCCGGAGCGCGTGGTAGTCACTGGAATGGGGGTGGTCACTCCTTCAGGGACGGGGTTGGAGGCGTTCTGGGATGGCATCACCTCCGGTGAGAGTGCCATCGACCACATTCAGTCGTTTGACGCATCTCCCTTTCCGACTCGTATCGCTGCCGAGATCCGGGGTTTTGACCCCCTGCAGTACCTGGACAAAAAAGAGGTACGCCACATGGACCGGTTTGTCCAGTTGGCCGTGGCGGCTTCGCAGCAGGCCTGGGACGATGCCGGGTTAGGCGATTGGGTGGATGGGGAGCGGGCGGGGATCATCGTCGGAACCGGGATTGGCGGCATGGGGACCTTAATCGAACAGCACAAGGTGCTGATGGAGCGGGGGCCCGACCGCATCAACCCCTTCTTCATCCCGATGATGATCGGCAACATCGCCGGGGGGCGACTGGCGATGCGCTACCGGCTGTATGGTCCCAACACCACGGTGGTCACCGCCTGCGCCTCTTCGGGTCACGCGGTGGGCGACGCCATGCGGGCCATCCAGTGGGGAGAAGCCGACATCATGTTGACCGGCGGCACCGAAGCCGTCATCCTGCCCATCTCCTTTGCCGGGTTCTGCGCCATGAAAGCGATGTCCACCCGCAACGACGATCCCAAACGGGCTAGCCGGCCGTTTGACCGCGACCGCGACGGTTTCGTGATGGCGGAAGGGGCAGGGTTTCTGGTGCTGGAGAGCTTGTCTCACGCCCGGCGGCGCGGCGCTAAGATTTACGCTGAGCTCACCGGCTACGGACGCTCGGCCGATGCCTACCACGTGGTGGAACCGCACCCGGACGGCAAGGGCGCCGCCCTGTCGATGTTGCGAGCGCTGCAGGATGCGGGGCTGGAGCCGTCGCAGGTGGACTACATCAACGCTCACGGTACCTCGACGCCCAAGGGCGACGAGGCGGAGACGTTGGCGATTAAACGGGTCTTCGGAGAACACGCCTATCGCTTGGCCGTGTCCTCGACCAAGTCGTCGACCGGCCATTTGCTCGGGGCTGCCGGGGCCGTGGAGTTGATTGCTACGGTACTGGCCGTCCACCATCAGGTTGCGCCGCCCACCATCAATCTGGACCATCCCAGTCCGGAGTGCGATTTGGACTACGTGCCCAACCGGCCACGTCCACAGCGCATCCGCGTGGCCATGTCCAATGCCTTTGGGTTTGGCGGGCAGAATGTCACCCTGGTGGCCCAGGAGTACCGCCCCGATGGCCTCTGACGCCGATATTCAGCTCAGCGAATGGGTGCGCGACAGCTCGCTCCTTCGTTTGGCGCTGACGCATTCATCGTTTGCTAATGAAGCCACCAACCGCCAGGAGCACAACGAGCGCTTGGAGTTTTTGGGCGACGCGGTGCTCCAATTGGTGGTCACCGAGTGGCTGTATCGTCATAACCCTCAGTGGAGCGAAGGCCAGCTGAGCCAGAGCAGAGCCGCGGTGGTGTGCGAGGCCACTTTGGCCGAAGCCGCCCAGCGGCTCAATCTGGGTCCTCAGCTGCGGCTAGGTCGCGGAGAAGAGCGCAGCGGTGGGCGCACCAAAAGCTCGCTGTTGGCCGATGCCTTCGAGGCGGTGATCGGGGCGATATTTCTGGATGGCGGGTTTGAGCGAGCACGCACCTTTATTCATCGCAACTTAGACTTCGCCTTGACCTCGGTAGAAGGTCGAGAGACCGGGCGCGACCACAAAACCGCCCTGGCCGAGTGGCTCCGCCGGCGCGGGGAAGAGGCGCAGTACGAGGTCGTGGCCAGCTACGGACCGGATCACGACAAAACCTTCGAGGTCGAGGTCTCAATCAACGGGGTGCCCTACATGCGGGCCTCCGGGCGCAGCAAAAAAGAGGCGGAGCAACAGTCGGCGCGGCTGGCCTTGCGCCGGCTGATGGAAGAATCCGAGGGCGCGCC
>JAIMAE010000039.1 GCA_023512105.1 Bacillota bacterium
GAAACTGGGGAATTTCTGACGGTGAAATCGGGGAAATCGCCGCGGTGAAACTGTCCTATTTCAGATGATAAAACACAGCTGGGACCATGCCAGCGAGGCGCACATCCCCGCCCTGCTGCGGCGCTGCCGGTTCGTGCTGCGGAACGACGGCCCCCTGGACGCGCTGCTGCGCCAGTGCGAGGCCGAGGTCGGCGCATGGCTGGGCTGCCACCTGGTGGAGCGCCCAGGATCCGGTCGGCCCGGCGCGGGGTGATGCGGCATCGCCAGGATTGCGATGCCGCATGGGATGTGGTAGGATACCGTCAACGATGCTGATCGTTCGGGGAGGCGCCGGCCGCAGGGCCGGTGGCGGGGTGGGTCGTCCCCATCCGCCGCAACCCCCGCGTTGATGTAGAGATCCGGAGGCGCAAGCCGGGTGGCCGCCGCAAGCGGCCACCCGGCTTGTTGCGTCCTGGCCTCCTCCCAGGGTGAGAGGAGGCGGATGCAACGATGGAATGCGTGATCGGGGCCGGCGACCTGGCGCGGCTGTGTCGCCGGGCGGGGCTGGCGCTGGCGGCGCAGGCCGCCCTGCCGGTGCTGGCGGGGCTGGAGTTGACGGTGGAGGGGTCCGGCCGCCTGGTGGCCCGGGCGACGGACCTCGTGGTGGAGATCGCGGCGGCGGCGGAGCCCCTCTCCGGCAACCGGGAGGGCCGGGCCGTCATCCCCGCGGCGCGGTTCGCGGATTGGGTGGGCCAGGTGCCCGCCGACCAGGCGGTGCGGCTGGCCGTGCGAGACGACGGGGAGGCCCCGCGCCTCGTCGCCGCCTCGGGGGCGGCGACGGCCCGGTTCCCCCTGTTCCCGGAGGCCCTCCCGTCCCTGGCGGAGGCGTGGGGGGGCCTGGCGGAGACGGTGCTGGTGCCGGCGGACGTGTTCCGCCGCCATGCGGCCTGGCTGTTCTCGGCTGCGCCCCCCAAGGAGGCGGGGCAGCCGATCCTGACGGGCGGGCATTTGGCGGCGGCGGAGGGGGTCCTCGTTGCCGCCGCCACCGACCGGGCCCGGCTGACCCAGTGGTCGCTGCCGGTGGATCCCTCGGTGACGTGGGAGGCCACCTGGTCGCCGCGCTCGATGCAGATCGCCGGGGGGCTCCTCGACGAGGACACGGACACGGTGGCGGTCGCCGTGACCGGCGCCCTGGCCCGGATCGCCGGGCCGGACTGGGTGCTGACGACCCGGCTGCTGGACGGCGCCTACCCGGATTACCGGCGGGTCATCCCCGCCGAGGTGGAGGCGGGCGCGGCCGTGGACCGCGGCGCCTTGGCGGCGGCGGCGGGGCGGCTGCTGGCCCTGGTCGACCCCCGGGCGGACGCCCTGCGGGTGGAATGGGACGGCGGCGCCCTGCGGCTGTCCGTCCAAGGCGGGGCCGGGAGCGCCGGGGAGGAGCGGGTGCCGGGCGACGGCCAGGGGGTCGCCGCGCGGTCGGTGCATCCGGGCTGGTTTCTGCAGGCGGTGCGGGCCTACGCCGGCGAGCGGCTGGATCTCGCGGCCATGGCCCCGGTCGGCCAGGGGCCGGTGCGGTTCCAGGCGGACGGCCAGCCGACGCACTGGCTCCTGCCCCTGCGGGTGATCGCATAATGCCGCCGGGCGGATTCGCCCGCGCCCTGGCCTTCGGCTGCTCGCCCTGGGCGCCGGACGGGGGGAGGACGGTCGAGGACCACCGGCGCCTGGCGCTCGCGCTGGCCCGGTGGATCCTTGGGCAGGGCTACTGGCCCTGCCTGCCCCACCTCTACGCGCCGCAGTTCCTCGACGACGCCGACGCGGACGAGCGGGCGCTAGGGCTCGCATGGGGCAGGGCCTGGTTGCGGGACTGCCGGGTGGTCTTCTGGACGCATCCAGAGGGGCGGCCGAGCGCGGGGATGCGCGAGGAGCTGGCGCTGGCCGAGGGCTGGAGATTGCCCATTTATTTCGTGCCGCCCGGCGTCCTCGCGGGATCCTGGGCCGAGGCCGTTTCCAGAGGTTCCATGCCGGGGACATGACCCGCCGGGACGATGCGGGCGGCGGGGTCCAGGTGGTGGCGTTGGTCGTCGAAAAAGATGTGCGGCCGCAAGGCGCGGAGCACCCGGGCCTTCTCGACGCCGCCCAGGAAAAACGCCATGTCCACATAAACCCCCCAAGCCCGCAGGGTTTTGATGACGCGGATGTCCGCAGGGCTGTTGCGGGCGGTGACGATGGCAATGCGCACTGGCGACCACTCCACTGGCGTTGGGAGGCGTTCCTGCAGCCGCGCCAGCTTGCGCAGGAAGGTGGCGTAGGGGCCGTCGCCGAGGGGCAGGTCTTCGGAGGCTACCTCCTCCCGGTGGAACGCCTCAAGCCCTCGCTGCCGATACACCCATTCCCGGTCGGCGTCGAAGAGCACCGCATCGCCGTCAAAGGCGATGCGCACCTGGTCTTCCGGCAGTTGGTCGATGCCCTCAGGCGGGGGTAGCAGCGCCGCGGCCGCGCAGACCCGGCTGGCGATGACCCGCTCGGCGTCGGCGGCATGCGTAGTCAGAAACAGGTCGACGTCGAACGCCTCGAGGTACGGCACCACCGACTCGCCGCCGGTGAAGGCGGATCGGCTGATCCCCAGGCCATCGCGGCGGATGGCATGCAGGATGCGCAGCCCGGTTTCCGGGCTGTTTTGCGACATTACCACCACTTCCACGAGTGGCGGCTCGTCCGACCGCTGGTAAGCATTCAGCCGCAAGAGCGCCCGCACCAACGGATACCCGGTGCCTGGGCTCAGCGGCTCGGTTTCCCGCTCGCGCATGTACTGGCGGTACCAGGCGATGGCCCCCTCGGGATCCTGTTGCTTGCGCGCCCAGAACGCCTGATCGGGTTCGGACAGATCGTACAGCGCCGTCGAGGAGATGCCCACCACCAGCGTGTCAGCCAAGTCCAGCGCCATGGCGCCTCGTCCCCCCGGTTGATGCCTTCGGCGTGGAGTTCGACATGGACCGGGGGGAGTCCTGCCGGGGCGCCCCAGGTGAGCGGGGGCCAGCGGCGTTCTCATCCACCACAGCGCAAAGGAGGCGCGGATCATGCCCGTAAAAGCCATCGACTGCGAGGTGCCCGTGCTCTGGCCCTGGCTCGGCGGCAAGGCCCGCCTGGCCCGCTGGATCGCGGGCCGCCTGCCGCCGCACCGCTGCTACGTGGAGCCCTTCGCGGGCACGGCGGCGGTGCTGCTGGCCAAGGCGCCGGCGCCGCTGGAGGTGCTGAACGATGCCAACGGGGACCTGGTGGCGGTCTACCGCTGCCTGCAGGACCCCGGGCAGGCCCGGCGGCTGTACCGGCGGCTGCGGCACACGCCGATCAGCCGCCTGGAGTGGGAGCGGGCGCACGAGCCGGCGGACGACCCCGTGGAGCGGGCGGCGCGGTTCCTGGTCCGCCAGCTCCAGGGCTTCGGCGGGAAGCCCGACGCCTCCACCTGGGGCGGGGGGCTCGGCGACAACCTCCCCGACCGGCTGGCCACCACGCTGCGGCGCTGGCGGGCGGCGCAGCGCCGGCTGCGGGGGGTGGTTCTGGAATGCGGGGACTGGCGGGCGGTGGTCGACCGCTACGAGCGCCCCGACACCCTGGTCTACGCGGATCCGCCGTACCTGACGGACGACCCGCGGGACGCCTACGGGGTGGGCCGGTTCGGCCCGGCGGAGCACGCCGCGCTCGTGGAGCGCCTGCTGGCTTACGAGGGCCTCGCGGTCGTGTCGGGCTACCCCCACCCGCTCTACGAGCGCCTCGAGGCCGCCGGATGGGTGCGCGAGGCGCGGCGGGTGTCGGTCAATGTGCTCGGGCGCACGATGGCCTCGGGGCTGGCGGGCGGGCGGCTGGGGGAGGAGCACTACCGGGCCGACTGCCTGTGGTGGTCGCCCCGGGCCTGGCGCCTGGCCCGGCGGCAGCTCCGGTTCGACGACCTGGGGGAGGAGGCATGGGCGGGGCGATGACGCGGTACGTGTGGACGCCGGTGGTGCGCTGCCAGGTGGACGACGAGGGGTGGTGGACCGCCTCGACCTCGTGGGCGGCGGAGCGCGGCGGCGTCGTGGGCGGGGTTTCGGCGCTGGGGCCGACGGCCGCCGAGGCGCTGGAGGCCCTGGACCGGCTGCGGGCCGACCTGGGGGCCGAATGGGCGGACGACGTGGCGCCCGCCCATCTGGTGCTCGGCGCGCTCCCGGACGACTGGCCCCGGGTGGAGCGGTGGGCGCGGCGCCACGCCTTCGAGGTGGTGTGGCTCGGTGACGGGGAGGGGGCGGCGGGATGGCCGGGGTAGCCGGGGGGCGGCTCGTGCTGCCGCTGCCGCCGACCGGCAACACCAGCCACCGCGTGGTGCGGGCGGGGGCGCGGCTGGCCGTGGTGACCACCCCCCAGGCCCGGGCCTTCCGCGAGGAGGCGGGGTGGCGGGCGCGGGCCTGGCGGGGCCGGACCGGCTGGCGGCCGCCCGAGGCCGGGGCGCCGGTGGCGCTCTGGTTCTGGGTGTTCTGGCCGGACCGGCGGCGGCGGGACGTGGCCAACCTCATCCCGGAGCTGCTGAACGCCCTGGAGGGCGTGCTGTACGCGGACGACCGCTGGGTGCTGCCGCGGGCGGCGGCGATGGCCGTCGACCCGGCGGCGCCGCGGGTGGAATGCTGGCTGTCGACGGACCTGGCCGCCTGGCCTCCGGCCGAGGAGGCGGGCGGCGCAGAGCAGGGGGGATGACCATGGCGGTGGACGAGGGGCGGCGCGTCGCGGCGTGGGCGGCCCCCATCGGGGGCGTCGTGCGCCCCCATGCGGAGATCCCCGGGGTGTGGGGGATCCTGACGCCCTTCCCGCTGGGCGGCGGGGATCTGCTGCGGCTGTGGGTGGACCTCGGCCAGGGGCGGGTGACCGACGGCGGGGTGGTCGCCGAGCGGTGGCTCCGGCTGCCCCGGGCGCGCTGGGCGGCCCTGCGGCCCGCATGGCGGCGGGCGCTGGAGGAGGGCGGCGTCCTCCAGTTCCCGGACGGCGAGATCGGCGCGCCCTGGCCCGCGCCGCCCGAGGCGGCGTTCGACCTGGTGGCCGCGGTCCTCCGGGGATGCGCCTGGGTGGAGGCGATGCGGGCCTCGGCCGGAGAGGGGGAGGGGTTGGCATGATGGCGATGCTGTTGTGGCTCGCGCCCGCGCTGGCCTGGCAGTCCCTGGCGCACGAGGCCGGCCACGTGGCGGCCGCCTGGCTGTGCGGCGCCCGGTCGGTGCGGCTGGCCTGGACGCGAGGCCGTCGGGGGCTCGGCCGGTGGATGGTGTCCCCGTGCGCCCGCGTGGACTGGGATGGCCCCTTGGCGCGCCGCCGGGTGCGGATCGTGGCCGCGGCGGGCACCCTGGGGGCCGCGGTGGGGTGCTGGGGCCTCTGCGTCGTGCGCGCCCTGCCCGCGGCGCTGCGGGGGGACCTGCTGCTGCTGCCGTTGGCCGACCTGCTGGTGAACTGGCTCGTGGGAGGCGCCCTCTCCCCGGCGCTTGGGCTGGCCGCCGACGTGACCGTGTGGCGGGAAGGGGGGGCGGCGGATGATGGCTGACGCGCTGGACGGCGTCCTCCGGCGGATGGCGGCTCTGCTGGAACCCTGGGCGCGGTGGGAGCTGGCCCAGGCCCTGCGGCGGGACGCCTGGCCGGTGGGCGGTGAGCGGCTGGAGTCGGGGGGCGAGGAGGAGGCGCTCTGGCGGCTGGCGGCGCCGCCGGACACGGCCTGGGCCATCCGCCAGCACCGGGCGCAGCATCCCGACGCGGGGTGGGCCATCGCCTGGACGGACGGGGAGGGCCGCCTCCAATCGGTGGCGGTCGAGTGGGCGGACGACCCCGAGGGCGCGGACGGCGACCTGCGCATCGCGGCGCCGGCGCGGCTCGCGGCGTGGCCCGCCGGCGCCCGGCTGGTCTGCTGGCCGGCCGGCGGGATGGAGGAGGTCGCCGAGCGGCTGCGGGCCGCGGCGGAGGGCGGGTGGGGGAACCGCCCGCTGGCAGGGCGGGCGCTCGGGCTGGATCCGGCACCGGACCTCCGGTCGCCGGCGGTGGTGGAGGCCGACGGGCTGCACCCCGCCCAGGCGCTGGCGGTGGAGCGGGCGCTGGCGTCCCCGTTCACCTGCGTCTGGGGCCCGCCGGGGACGGGCAAGACCACGGTCATCGCCGCCATCCTGGACGCCTGCGCGGGGCGAGGGGAGCGGGCCTGGATCGTGGCGCCGACCCATGCCGCGGTGGACGAGGCGGTGGTGCGGCTGGCCGAGCGCTGGGCCCGGTCCCCCGAGGGGGCCCGGGCGCTGGCCGACGGCCTGCTGGCGCGCGAAGGGCGGCGGATCTCCCCGGCGCTGGCCGCGCGGCGGTGGGAGGCGGCCGGGGTGCCGTGGGCCGAGGCGCTGGTCCGCGAGCGGCGCTCCGCGCGGAGGGACCGGGGGCGCCGGGCGGCGGCGCTGGCGGAGGCCTGGGCGGTGCGCCCCGGCGCCGCCGACGTCGCGGCGGAGATCCGGGGGATCCCGTGGCCGGACGGCTCGGGATGGGAGGGGCGGCCGGTGGACGCGCGGAGCGTGGCGGCCTGGGCGGAGGCCTGGGCCGCCGACCCGGTCGCCCAGGGCGCCGACGGGGAGCCGGCGGTGGTGGGGATGACGCTGGCGCGGGCGGCGCGGCGGGATCCCGCCCAAACCCCCGCGCCCGACGTGGTGGTGGTGGACGAGGCCACCATGGCCCCGCTGCCGCTGCTGGCGCTGGCCGCGCTGTGGCCCCGCCGCCGGCTGGTCGTGGTGGGCGACCCCCGGCAGCTGCCGGCGGTGCATCCGCCGCTGGGGATCTGGCCGCCGGCGGACCGGGTGGACGCCGCCCGGTGGTGCCTGCGCGATGCGTTCGCCGTCCAGGGGGTGGGGCAGGGTGGGGCGCTGCCCGAGGCCGTGGTGGGGCTGGCCGACCAGCACCGCATGGCGGCCGCCATCGGCGAGGTGGTCAGCCGCCTGGCCTACGCCCCGGCGCTACCGCTGCGGCACGCCGCGGAGCCGCCGCCGCCCGCCTGGCCGGATCCCAGCGCCCGCTGGGTGGTGGTCGACGCCGCGGGGCTGGGACGGCCCCAGCCGCAGGGCGGGTCGTGGGCGCACCCCGGCCATGAGGCGGTGGCCCATGCGGTCATCGGGCGCCTGCTGGCCGCGGACCCGGAGGCCACCGTGGGCTACGTGGCCCCGTTCCGCGCCCAGGCCCGGCGCGTGGCCTGGGCCTGGCAGGGGCAGCCGCGGGTGCTGGCCGCGACGGTCCACCGCTTCCAGGGGGCGGAGCGGGACGTGATGGTGGTCGACACCGTGCTGCACGGCGCGGCCCGGGACCACCCCTTCCTGGGCGGCGGCGACGGCGCCCGGCGCCTGTGGGTGGTGGCGCTGTCCCGGGCGCGGCGGCAGGTGGTGCTCGTCATGCCCTGGCCCTGGCCGGGGGATGGCATCCCGGCGCTGGTGCGGCGGCTCGTGGCGGAGCTGGGGGCGCCGCGGGTCATCCCGGCCGCGGCGATCCTGGATGAGGCGGCATGGGAATGGGAGGGGGGCATTGTCGATGGATGAGCGGAACGGCGATGCGCCCGCCGCCGCGGCGTGCCCGGTGTGCGGCGGCGGGGCCGGCCCCCTGGGGCGGCTGGGCCGCCGGCGGCACTGGCTGTGCCGCGCCTGCGGGGCGCAGTGGTCGACGACGGCGGGTGCGGAGGAGGTAGACGATGGCGATCGCGGCGGATGAGGCGGCGGTGACGCTGGCCGAGGCGGCGGAGCGGCTGCCGGAGTTCCGGGCGGCGCGGGGCGGCTGGGCGCGGTGGCGCGCGGGCGAGCCGCTGACGGTGGCGGAGGCGCGGCGGTATGGGCGGCGCTGGCGCTGGTGGGCGCTGTGGGAGCGGGTCTGGGACCGCTGGGTGGCCCAGGGCCAGGGCGCGTCCCTGACCCGGTTCGCGGAGGCGGCCCAGGCGTTCTGGCGGGGTCTGGAGGCGGTGCTGGACGACCCTGCGCCGTATGACCCCGCCATCGAGTTGGAGTGGGAGCGGATCCTGGCCAGGGGCCCGGCCGCGCTGGCCGGGTGGCCGGACGCGGTGGCCCGGACGTGGGCGGCCATGGCCGCCCAGGCGCCGGAGCCCGACGTGGCGCCCGCCGCGGTGCGCGAGGTGGACGCCCCCAGGCCGGCGCGGGGAGAAGCCCCCGCTGGCGGATCCAGGGCGGGGGCGGCCCCCGCCGCCGGCGGGGCGCCGCCGCAGGGGCCCCGCCCGGCGGTGCCGACTCCGGCAGAGGTCCGGCCCGAGCCAGCGGTCATCCCGCTGCGGGCGGGGGCGCACCCCTACCCGCCCCGGCTGACCGCCTGGCGGGACGCCCTGCGGGCGCAGGGGATGTCCCACTCGCACTCGGACAAGCACCGGCAATGGATCTGGGAGGCGGCCCTGCGCCTGGGCGTCCCGGTGGAGCAGGTGGGGCCGGACACCCCGGGGCTGCCCCCGGCGGTGCGCCGGATGGCGGCGCGGTGGCAGGCGTTTTTGCGCGATGAGCAAGGAGGGTGATGCCCGTGGAGAAGCGAGTGACGACGCTCCGGTGCCCGCGCTGCGGCGCCCCGGTCGAGCGGTGGGACGACGCCCGGGCCGATGTGGCCTGGTGGGTATGCAGCCGGCATCCCGACTGCGGCTGGCAGCGGATCGCGGAGGACGGCGGGGAGGAGGCGGCATCATGACGGACCTGCCGCGGATCGCGGCCTGGCGCTGCCCCCGCTGCGGATACGCCGAGGTGGTGCAGGCGTGGGACGCGGCCGCCGCGCGCGCGGACGCCCACTTCGCCGCGCGGCACCCGGGCGAGCGGGTGGAGTTTGACGCGGTGCCGCCGGGCGGCGCCGCCGCGCAGGGGAGGTGAGCCGGATGGCTTGGCATGTGGCCGTGGCCGTGGACGCCCAGGCGAACGGCGCGCTGGCCGAGTGGGCGCGGACGGCGGGCGGCGATGCGGTGGCGGAGGTCGTGGCGTTCGACGCGGCCGATGCGGTCCCCCCCTGGCTTACCCAGACGGCGGGGGCGGTGGCCATCCTGGCCTCCTCGCGGCTGCCCGGGCTGGGCACCTGGGCGGCCATCTGGGAGGCGGTGGGGCGGCAGCGGCGGGAGCCCACCCGCTGCGTGCTGCTGGCGGAGGGCACCGACGACGGCGCGCCCGGCGCGCTCGGGAGCCTGGCCGGGTCGCCGCTGGCGGCCTGGGCCGACGTGGTGGAGGGCGTGCCGGACCCCGCCGATCCGCTGACCGTGACCTATGACTACGACGACCTGGGGCGCCGGCTGTGGGGCGGCGAGGCCGCGGAGCCCCCCGCGCCAGGGGGCGGGGAGGCCGCCCCCGCTGCGGGCGGGGCCGTCCCCGCCGGGCCGGAGGCGCGGCCCCGGTGGCGGATGCCGTGGCCCCGGAAGGCGGAGGGGGCCTCCCGGCCGGCGAAGCCGCCCCCGGCCGAGCGCATCGTGCTCCCGCCCTCGCGGCTGATCGTGGTGTGCGGGGGCAAAGGCGGGGTCGGGAAGACGCTCATCGCCGCGAGCCTGATCCAGGCGGCCGCCGACCTCTACGGCGGGGCGGTGGGCGTGGACTGCGACTATCCGAAGCCCAACCTGGCCCTGCACTTCTGGCCGGCGGACGCGGACCTGCCGGACCTGGGGCGGGTGTTCGACCAGATTGAGATCGCCCGGAACCAGCCCGGCGGGCTGCCGCCGGAGGCGGAGGCGCGGCTGCTCGGCGAGTGGCTGCGGGCGCTGCCGGTGCCGCGGCGCGGCATCTTGGTGGTGCCGGGCCCGCGGCGCGACCGGCTGCAGACCGTCCTGCCGCCCGAGGGGGTGCCGGAGCGCCTGCTGGAGTGGGCGCTCGGGCGCCCCGAGCCGGTGGTGGTGGTGGACACCGACCCCGCCCTGGACGAGGCGGCGCAGCGGGCGCTGGAGCGGGTGGCGTTCGATGGGATGGCGCTGCTGGTCACGACCCCGGAGCGCGATGCGATCCTGGAGGCCGACCGGGTGCGCCGGCAGGTGGTCGAGGTGCTGGGGGTGCCGCCCGAGCGGCTGGGGGTGGTCGTCAACCACCGCGGGGCGCCCCGCAGCGCCATCCCGGCGGAGGAGATCGCCCGGATCCACCTCGGCGGCCTGCCGTTGCTCGGCGAGGTGCCGTGGGTGCCGCGGCAGGTGGCGGCCGCGCTCGCCCAGGCCGCGCCCGTGGCCTGGGGGCGGCGGTCGCCGTGGCCCGCGATCCTGGCGGCCTGCACGGGCCGGGAGCCGGTGCGCCGCGGCCGGTGGCGTTGGAGGAGGGGGGCGTGAGCATGCCGGATTTGGAGCAATATCTGCGGCGCCCGGTGCGGGCGCAGGTGCTGGCGGGGCACCGCCTGCTGGCCGAGGCGCCCGACGAGGTGCGCCGGCTGGAGCAGGCGGCCTGGGACTGGCTGGAGCGCGAGCGCCCGGCGGTGCTGACGCGCCGCGAGGCGGTGGCGCCGCGCGACGTGATGGAGGCCATCATCGCGGCGGTCGCGGCGGTGCAGCCCCCGCCGGGGGTGCGGGAGCGCATCGTGGAGCGGCTCCGCTCCCAGCTGCTGGGGGCGGGGCCGCTGGAGCCGTACATGGTGGACCCGGAGGTCACCGAGATCATGGTGACCGGCACGCGGGTGCGGGTGGAGCGCAACGGGCGGTACGAGACGATGCCGCCGCTGCGCTCGCCCCAGGAGGCCACCCAGCTGGCCGAGTTCCTGGCCAGCCGGGCGCACAGCCGCTACCAGGTGACCAAGCCGCTGCAGACCGTCATCTGGCCGGCCAACGGCGCCCGGATCAACATCGTGCATGAGAGCGTCACGGGCAACGGCGGCCCGATCATCACCATCCGCAAGCGGAACGCGGCGGCGGTGCTGGACCTGCCCGACCTCGTGGACCGGGGCATGTGCTCGGAGGCCCTGGCCGACTGGCTCGTCTGGGCCATCCGGTCGCGGGCCAACGTCGCCATCGCCGGCCCCACGGGCTCCGGGAAGACGGCGCTGCTGCGGGCCCTGGCCCGGGCGGCCATCCCCGCCTGGCAGCGGGTGGTGACCATCGAGGACGCCGACGAGCTGCAGCTGGTCGACTACTTCGAGGACTGCCCGAGCCTGGTCGGCCATGAGCGGCTGGATCCGGACAGCCCGGAGCCCGACGTGTCGATCCACATGCTGTTTTTGAACGCGCTGCGCATGAAGCCCGACTGGGTGCTGGTGGGCGAGGTGCGCGGCGCGGAGGCCACGGACGTGCTGGAGGCCGGCGTGACCGAGCAGGGCGGGCTGCTGTTCACGGTCCACGTGCGGGACGCCGCGCGGTTCATCGAGCGGTTCCACTGGATGCTGGTCAAAAGCGGCTACCACTTCCCCGCCGAGGTCATCCAACAGCAGGTCATGGCGGCCATCGACCTCGTCGTGCTGGTCGACCGGCTGCAGGAGACGCCGGGGGAGTGGACGCGGCGGGCGCCGCCGTGGGGGTGCTGCTGGCGACCCACAACTTGGCGGCGGCGGCCATCCTGGGCTTCGGCGCCTGGCGCCTGCCCGACGCGCTCGTGACCCGCTGGCGGCTCGCCCGGCGGCACCGGCTCGACGTCCAGGCCTACGCCCTGGCGAACACGGCGCGGCTGCTGCTGCCCATCGCGGAGAACGTGGTCACGGCCATCACGGAGATGCTGCCCCAGACCGAGCCGCCGCTGCGGGACATCCTGGCCTTCGCGCTGCAGCAGGAGGCCCGGGAGGTCGGCGCGCTGACCGAGGCGATCCGGGCCGTGGGGCTCGCGGTGGGGCTCCCAGACCTGGCGCTGCTGGGGGACATCTTGCTCCAGGTGCGGACGCAGGCGCCCCAGGCGGCGGAGCTGCTCCACCATCTGGTGGCGGTCTGGGGCGAGCGGCTGCAGCAGGAGCAGCGGCGGCTGGGGCGGATCACCGGCAGCGCCCGGCTCGGCTCCATCATGGTCGCCATGTCCCTGGCCGCCCAGGTGGGCTGGCCGCTCCTGTCGCCCGGCGCCCGGGCGGCGGACGGGGCGCTGGCGGGCCAGCTGCTCGGGGGGCTGGGGGCGCTGCTGACCACGGCGGCCTGGGTGGTGCTGGAGCACACCCAGCGGCGGGCCTTGGAGGCGTCGGCATGAGCGGCCGCCCGCCGGAGGACGGCGGCCTGGAGGCCATCGCGCGGATCCTGGAGGCGCTGCCGGACGGCGCCTCCCACACGTGGCGCGCCGCCTGGCCCGGCCCCGGGCCCGCACCGCCCGCGTGGGGCGCGCCCCCGGCCGTGCGGGCCACGGCGATGGCCCTCGACGGGGCGGACGGGGCGGAGCGGGTGTGGGAGCTGCGGGCGGTGCATGCCCGCGGCGTCATGCGGGCCGCGGTCGCCGACGCGGCCTTGGCGGCGTGGGTGGTGTGGGCGTGGACCGAGGGCTGGCTGGCCTTGGTCCGGATCGCCTGGGTTGAGAAGGAGGCGGATGGATGATGACGCCGGAGGCGGGTTGGGCGGTGCAGGCCGGCCTCGGCCTGGCGGGCCTGGGGCTGGGGCTGGCGGCCTGGCAGGCGCTGCCGGGGCCGCGGCCGATCACCTGGTGGGCCCGCCGGCGCGACCGCTGGCGGTGGGCGCGAGCGGCGGTGGACTGGGTCTGGCGGCGGGTGACGATGCAGCAGACGCGGGAGCTGGCGGCCGTGCTGGGCATGGGGCCGCTGGGGGCCCTGGGCACCATCCTGATCCTGGGGGGCGGCCTGGGGCTGGTGGCCTGGGGGCTGTTCGGCGTCCCCTGGCCGCTGGTGCTGGCGGGGGTCGCGGGGGCGGTGACCGTGCTGCCCAACGGCCAGATCCGGCGCCGATACGCCCGGTGGCAGCGGCAGGTGGTGGCCGGGCTGCCGACGTTCCTGCACCACCTGCAGATCCTGCTCGACCTGGGCCTGCCGCTCCCCGACGCCCTGCGGCGGGCGCGCCAGCGGGTGCGCGGCCCCCTGGGGCCGGAGCTGGACCATGTCATGGCCCGGCTGGAGCGGGGCGACCTCCTGGGGGATGCCTTCCAGGACCTCGTGCGGCGCACCCGGAGCATGGAGGTCATGGTGCTGGCCTCCACCCTGGCCACGAGCGCCGGGCGGAGGCTGACCGCCCAGGCCCTGGCGCCGCTCATGACGATGCTCGCGGCCATCCAGGTCCGCGAGCAGGAGCGGCAGACGGGCGCGGTCGACCAGGTGGCGTCGATGGTGCCGGTGCTCGCCACCTTCGGGGGGATGATCACCGTGCTGTACCTCCTGCTGGCCCAGGCCCTGCAGGGCGGGGCGGCGGTGCTGTGACCGGCCATGGGGCAGAAAGGGGGCGCCATGGGGCAGGGCGGGGCGATGACGGAGGCCGGCGCGCTGGCGGAGCGGTTGGCGGAGGCCGCCGCGGCCCTCGCGCCGCAGACGGCGGGGTTTGTGCTGACGGATCCGGAGGGCCGGATCCTCTGGGCGAGCCCCGGCTTGGCGGAGCGCCTGGCGCGCGACCGCCTGGCCGGCCGCCCGCTGGCCCAGGCCTTGCGGCTGTCCCGCGGGGCCGCCCGCGCCTTGGAGGAGGCCGTGCGGGACGGCGCCGCGTGGGAGGACACCGTCCGGACGGCCGTGGCCGGCCAGCCGCGCTGGTGGACGGTCCGCGGCCGGGGGCAGTGGGCCGCGGGGGGCGGTTACCTGGGGTGGATGGCGGTGGTCGAGGACGAGACGGGGCGGGTGGTCGGGGGGTTCCGCGACCCCCTCACCGGGCTGCTCAACCGGGCCGCCCTGGCGTCCTACCTGCCGCAGGCCGTCGCGCGGGCGGCCCGGGGCCAGGGGCGGGTGGTGCTCGCGCTGGTCGACCTCGACGACTTCAAGCCGGTCAACGATGAGCACGGCCACGCGGCCGGCGACCGGGTGCTGCAGGCCGTCGCGCGGCGGATCCGGGAGGCCGTGCGGGAGACGGACCTGGTGGTGCGGCTGGGCGGCGACGAGTTCGTGGTGGTCCTGGAGGACGCCGGGGGGGACGACGCCATCGCCCGGCGGTGGCGGGCGGTGCTGGACCGGCTGGCGGAGCCGGTGGAGGTCCGGCCGGGCGCCGCCGTGCGGGTGACGGCCAGCCTGGGCTGGACCTCCGTGCCCCCGGGGCCGCCCGACCTGGACGCGCTGCTGGCGCAGGCGGACCAGGCGATGTACGCGGCCAAGCTCGATCGGAAGATCGGCCGGCCCGGCGCGGTGGGGTGGGCCCGGTGGACGCCGGACCTGCCCGCCGCGGCCCCGCGGTGGGCGCCGTCGCCGGTGCCGCCGTTTGGAGACGACGCCGCCCGGCTGCTCGCGCAGTCGGCCGAGGCGCTCCAGGCGGCCATGGCGGCGGCCGCGGGGCAGGCCCCCGCCTGGGGGCGGGACGACCTGCGGGGCCTGGAGCTGGCGGTGCAGCGGTGCGTCGAGCGGCTGCCGGACCCGGCCCTCGCCGAGGCGGACTGGGAGGCCGGGGCCGCGGGGCTGGGGGCCCGGGCCGCCCTGGAAGGGGTGCCGGGGCCCGCGCTCTGGGGCGCGTGGACGCGCTGGCACCACGCCCTGGTCGAGGGCGTGCTGGCGCTGCCCTGGAAGCCGGACCGCAAGGCGCTGCTGGTCCAGGTGATCACCCAGCGGGTGGACCGGGCGCTGGCCGCGCAGGAGGCCGCCTACCACGCCGTGATCCACCGCTACCACCAGGCCATCGAGTCCGCCGGCGAGTGGGCCGGGGCGGACGGCCTGTGGGCCGACCGCCTGCCGGCCGCGCTGCGCCGGATCGCGGGGATGCCGGGGATGGTGGCCGCGGCCTGGGCGCGGCCGGGGGCCGACGGCCGCTTCGTGGCGGAGTTCGCCACGCCGGGGTTCCTCGACCGGGCGCCGATGGCCCATGTGGGGCTGCTGCAGGGCCTGCCCCCCCGCCCGTCCGAGCCCTGGGTGCGGGCGTGGGCCACGGGGCGCATGGCCGCGCGGTCCCAGCTGCCCGGGCGCGCGGCCGGGTCGGGCGGCGCGCGGAGCTGCCTGGCGGCGCCCGCGCTCGACGCGGAGGGCCAGCCGGTCGGCGTGCTGCTGCTCTACGGGGCCGAGGCCGGCATGATGGGCACGGGGCTGGTGCGGGCCTTCGCGGCGGCGGTGGCCGGGGCGCTGGGCAAGGCCTGGCAGGCCCGGCACCGCGCGGCCCCGCCGCTGGCCTCCGGGCTGCGCGCCCGGTTCCGCCACCTGCTGCTGGCGGGGCGGCTGGCCTGGGCGGTCCAGCCGGTCGTGGACCTGCGGACGGGGCGCCCGGCCAAGGCGGAGGTGCTGGCGCGGCTCGACGACGACGGGGCCATCGTGCCCCCCGGGCGGTTCCTGCCCGCGTTCGGGCAGGCCGAGGTGGTCCGGCTGTTCGTGGAGGCGCTCCGGGCCGCGCTCGCCATGCGCCAGGCCTGGGCCGCCCAGGGATGCGAGGTGGTCATGGGCGTCAACCTGCCCGCCCAGGCGCTGGTGCAGCCCGAGTGCCCCCGGTGGGTGGCGGAGGCCCTGGCGCTGGCCGCCTGCCCGCCGGACGCCTTGGAGCTGGAGCTGCTGGAGACCACCCCCGAGGGGGCCGAGGCCTTGGCGCCGGCCCTGGAGGCGGTGCGGGCGCTCGGCGTGGGGGTGTCGATGGACGACCTGGGCGCGGGGTACAGCGGGCTGCAGCGCCTGCGGGGCATCCCGTTCCGGGCGGCCAAGGTGGACTGGAGCCTGGTGCGCCAGGCGGCGGCGAAGCCCGACGAGACCATCACGTTCCTCGGCGGGCTGGTGCGGCTGCTCCACGCCCTGGGCATCGCGGCCGTGTTCGAGGGGCTGGAGACGCCGGACCTCGTGGAGATGGCCGCCGCCCTGGGGGCGGACTACGGGCAGGGCTACGCCATCGCCCGGCCGATGCCGCCGGAGGCGTGGCCCGGGTGGGCCGCGGGCTGGCGGGCGGGGTGGGCCGGCGAGGCCCCGGCGACGGACCTGGGGCGGCGGGCCTTGGCCTGGCGCGAGGCGCAGGGGGATGCGCGGTGACGGTGGCGCGGCGGGGCGGCGCTCGGGGTGTTTGACCCATCCAAGGAGGAGTTCGGGGATGGCCGCGGGTTTTGAGGTGCGTTCCAACAAGGAGGCCCACCCCGCCGAAGACGGGTGGGAGCCCTGGGCGTGGCACTACGCCCACGGCGCGCTGGAGGATGCGATGCGGACCGATCTGCTGTACGTCCGCGGGCCCGGCGCAATGGAGGAGGGCATCCGCGAAGGGCGCTGGCATGACCGGTCCGTCGTCGCGTACTCCTGGGAGGCGCCCTGGCGCGGGCTCATTGGGTTGGTGGTCTTCGCCGACGACCCTGGGGCCGTGGACTGGGCCGAGCGGAAATACCGCCAGCGCGCTGGGCACATCTGATGCCATCAGACGGCCGCGCCTGCGGGCGGGCGCGGTGGCGGGGGGTTGAGCGAGGAGGGATGGACATGGCGCTGAGCCCCGAGGAGATCGCCGGCCGCACCTTCACCACGGTGCTGCGCGGCTACCGGCAGGAGGAGGTCCAGGCGTTTTTGGCGGCGGTGGCCGAGGAGGTGCGGGCCCGCGACCGCGCCCTGGCGGCCCGGAGCGGCCCGGCGGCGGAGGATGTGGTCGCGGCGCTGGCCGAGGCCGCGCGGGCCATCCAGGAGGCCCGCCGGCAGGCGGAGGCGGAGCGGGAGGCCGCCCGGCGGGCGGTGGCGGAGGCCGAGGCCCAGGTCGCGCAGGCCCGGGCGGCGCTCGAGGCCTTGCGGGCGCGCCAGGCGGCGGTGGAGCGGGCGCTGGCCGAGGTCCGGGAGGCGTTGGAGCGCGCCGGGGCGGTGGCGGAGGGCTGGGCGCGGGTGCAGGCCGGGGCGGCGGAGGCCCTGGAGCGGGGCGCCGCCTGGCTGGAGGCCCTGCGCCGGCCGGTGGAGGCCGGGCGGGTCGTGGCCTGGCCCGACCGGCGGGAGGCGCGGGAGGTGTGATGGGGCTGCCCTCGTGGGCCATCCCCGCCGCGGGCGGGGTGGCCGCCGCCGTGTGGCTGGCCTGGCTGGCGCTGCGGCGCGCCCCCCGCGGGTGGGCCCCCGCGGCCCTGGCCGCGCTCGTGGGGGCGGCGCTGGCGGCGCAGGCGGGCTACCTCGCGTGGCGCCTCGGGGCCACGCCGCCTTCGGGGGCGGTGCCCCTGGCCCTGTGGGGCCTCGCCACCGCGGCGGAGGCCGCCGGGGCGGTCCAGGCGGCGGTCTTCGCGCTGACCGCCTGGGCGCTGCTGCGGAGGCCCGGCCGCCCGCGCCCCCCGGACCCGCCCGAGTGGCCGACGGTGGATGTGTGGATCACGGTGGTGGACGAGCCCATCCCGGTCCTGGCCCGCACCGTGGTCGCCGCCCGGGGCCTGGACTACCCCCCGGATCGCCTGACGGTGACCGTCCTCGACGACGGCGACCGCCCGGAGGTGGCGGCGCTGTGCGCAGAGGTGGGGGCGCGGCGGCTCGTGCGCCCGGACCGCCCCCGGGCGGCGAAGGCGGGGAACCTCAACTGGGGGCTGGCCCACACCGACGCCGAGCTGGTGGTGACCCTCGACGCGGACATGACGCCCAAGCCCCAGTTCCTGCGGGAGACGGCGCCGTATTTCAGGGACCCGATGGTGGCCTTTGTCCAGACCCCTCAGACGTTCGCCAACCCCGACCGCTTCCAGGCGGCCCTGGGGTGGCGCCACGGGCACGGCGAGCAGTCGTTCTTCATGCGGGAGCTGCAGAGCGCGAAGCAGGCCTGGGACGCGGTGATGTACGTGGGGAGCAACGCCGTCTTCCGGGCCGCGGCCTTGCGGGCCATCGGCGGGTTTTGCGAGGGCGTCATCACCGAGGACGTGCCCACGGGGATGCTGCTGCAGGCCCGGGGCTGGCGCGGCGTCTTCGTGGACCGGGTGCTGGCGATGGGGCTTGCGCCCGAGACGGTGCCGGACCTCCTGCGCCAGCGGTCGCGGTGGTGCCAGGGCAACATCCAGGCGGCGCGGCGCTGGAACCCCCTGACGTGGCCGGGGCTGACGTGGCGGCAGCGGGTCCAGTACGCCACCGGGATCCTGTACTGGTGGCAGGGGTTGGCCACCCTCGTGCTGCTCGCCGCCCCACTCTGGCGGCTCGACGCGGGCGTCGTCTGGCTGCGGGCCCCCGCGGCCGCCTGGGCCGCACTCTGGGGCGCCCAGGCCGCGGCGCTCGGGGCGCTGTTCGACGCCATCTCGAACGGGCGGACCACCCTGTGGCGCCAGCGCGTCATCGAGGCGGCGCTCGCGCCCGCCCTGGCCTGGGCGGCGGTCGCCGCGGCGCTGGGGCGCCGCCCCCTGCGGTTCCACGTGACGCCCAAGGGCGTCGGCGCCCAGGCCCGCCCCCGGTTCTGGTGGCGGTGGGCCTGGCCGCACCTGGCGCTGCTGGCCGCCATGCTCTGGGGGTGCCGGTGGCTGCTCCACCCCGCCGCCGCGCTGGGGGACGGGGGCCTGGCCGTCAGCCTGGCCTGGAACCTGGCGAACCTGGCCACGGTCGCCGCGGCCCTGCCGCTGTTCCGCGACCGCCCCGACGCCCGCATGGCCCCCAGGGCGGCGGTCGACGAGCCCGTCGAGGTGCCGGCGGACGGGGCCTGGATCCCCGCCCGGCTGGCCGACCTGTCCGAGACGGGGGCGCAGGTGGTGGTGGAGGCCCCGGGCGTGGCCGCCTGGCCGCCGGAGATCGCGGTCCGCTGGCGGGGCTGGGAGGTCCCCGCCGCGGTGCGGTGGAGCCGCCGCGGGGAGGGTGGCCGCTGGCGGCTCGGGGTGCAGTTCCATGTCGCCGACCCCACCCTGCGGGCGGAGCTGGTCCGCGCCGCCTACGGGGCGCTGATGCCGGTCAGCGAGGGGCCAGTGGCCCTAAGACGGCCTTGGGGGGCTCGGGGAACTCGGAGCGCGGCGAGGATTGGGGGAGCGCGGAGAACGGAGGCGCCAGCCCATGGAACGGCCCCGCATCGTTGAGGTCTGCTGGCGCCCGGTCGATCCCGGCCATCCCGCCATGCGGCGGCTGTGGTCGGTGGCGGCCGTGGGCGTCTACGTGGCCGCCCTAGGCGCCTGGCTCGGCCCCACCGCGGGGTGGCTGCTGGCCGGGGCCCCGGGCGCCCCGCCCCCATGGCCGCCCACGTGGGCGCTGGCGCCGCTGGCCGCCGCGGTGGCCTGGGCGGTGATCGGGTGGCTCGACCTGGGCGGGCTGTCGGCGCGCCCGGCGTGGGCGCGGGGCTGGCTGGCCGCAGGCCTCGCACTGCTAGTGGCGCTCTGGCGGCTAGGGCCCCCGCCCGCCATCCCCTGGGGGTGGTGGCTGGCGGTCCAGGCAGCGGTGGCCGCCATGCAGGTGGCCAGCGGCGACGGCATCAGCCTCGGGGCGTGGGGCCGCGGGTGGGGGTGGGCGGCGGTCTGCGCCTGGGCGATGGCATCGACGGCCAGGCTGTGGCCATGACCGGCAGGCGGAGGCCGCGGCGGTTTACGTCAACCGTCACGAACGCTACAAGGTTTTCGCGGTTGGCGACCGACTTGACCCAAGCCGGGGATCCCAGGGATGGGCCCGGCGCGGGTGGGGTCGGGCGGCACGCCGTTGGCGGCGACCCTGTTGCAAGATCATTGCAATAGGGCGGATCCCATCCCTGGCGCCTGGCCTGGCGCCCGGCGCGGCGCCGAGGTATCATCCAGGTAGGTGCCAAGCCGTATGCGGTCGCTGGATGGGTGCCATCCGGCGGGTGGAGCGGGCCGGCCGGCCTGGGAGGGGTGTGCCCGGGCGGCCGGCCGCCGTCGTTGGTGTAGAGATCTCGACGGCCTGCGGGCGCCGGTGCCCTGCGGCGCCCGGGGGTTACCTTGGGGAGGGCAGGTGTTCCGCATAATGGTCGAGTTAGCCCCGGCGCGGTTTGAAGAACTGGGCCTTGCGCCGGGCGAGACGCTGCACCTCGGCTGGGTCCATGTCCGGCTGGACGTCGCCCGCGTGCCACTGGAGGGATGGCCCGGCGCGGAAGGCGAGATCGTCGTCGCCCGGGGCGGCGTGGAGGACGATGATGGCCGGATCGCCTGGGGATGGCACGCGGGCTGGGTTCCTGCGGAGGGCGCGAGGCGCCCGGCGGATGGAACCCCGCTGGACTGGCTCCGGGCCCTGGGCTGGGGGTGTTGCACCCGGTGCGGGTTCTTGGACGGCCTGCCGTGCCTCTGCCGCCGGGAGGCCGCCGACCCACCGCACTCCGCCGGTGACCTCGCCCAGGAGTTGTGGCGGATCGCCCCGATGGTGCTAGGGCTCCAGCAGCATTGGGTGGGGTTGTGGCATGACGTAGCCCGCCGCCTGGGTAGCGCCCCGCCGCCGCAGGAATGGCCCTGGGCTCCCCTGCGCTTTGTCAGCCCGGGAGGGTCCGCTTCATGAGCCAGCCCCTGGAGACCGGTCTGGGCGAGGATCGGTCGCTGCACTTTGGCATCGCGCACCGCGTCCTCGCCGCCGCCGAGCATCCCCTCTGGACCGGCGCGGTACTCGTGGTCGCGTATGGGGGTGTTGAACGCACCGACGGTCGCACGCACTGGGGCTGGCACTGCAGCATCCGCCCCCCTGGCGGTCCGCCTCCGGCGCAGTTCGGCCTGGTGCTGGATCTGTCCTGGACCGCCATGGCCGGATGGGGGGCGAGCCGTCGGTGTGGGTTCCTGGGCGGAGATCCGTGCGCGTGCCTCTTTGCCGACGCCACGGCCTGGGACGCCGAGCCCATCCCACCGCCCAACACCCCGGCGTTCGCCGACCGGCTGCGGACCGCCATCGAGCAGGTGGCCCAGCTGCGCCGGTTCTGGGAGCACGTCGGCGGGGAGCTGCGGGCGGGGCGGCTGGGGCGGTGGCCGGTGTGGGAAGACCTGCAGGCTGGACGATGGAGAGGATGGTGAAGGCTCACGCATCGGGGGGCCCGCAACGATGGCGCGACCACTTCGGGTGGTTTCGCCGAAGAGCCAAGTGAGGCGGAATGGGAGGCGTTTCGACAACGCCGAGATCGCGGAGATCCCTTACCCCACTTGGGGATCGCAGGCTATCACTTTCGCCCCCCGGGGCTAACGAGGATCCAGAGCGCCCGAGCCGCCGACGAGGCCCTGGTGGTGGAGTTGGAAGATGGGCGCCGGATCTCAGTGCCCTGGGATTGGTTTCCGATCTTGCGCGACGCCCGGCCGGAGGAGCGCGCCGCCCTGGAGGTGTGGCCCGAGATGGTGCGGTTTCCCCAGCTATTCACCGAGGTCACCACTAGCCAGCTCCTGGTCTTCCACGATCCCACCCAGGAGGCGGAGCACTTTGTGCAATGCGCATCGCCAGATCGGGAGGAGGAGGACGCGGCGGCCTTGGTGGCCCGCATCCTGCGGCGGCGCGGCGATGCCGAACTTGAGGCCGTGGTGCGGGCCATCGCGGAGCGGGCGCAGCAACGGCGGTATTAAATGAGGCTGGGGAGGTCGCACTCATGGGATCGCGGTTGCCATGCCGGGAGCGCCTGCTGGTCGACGAAGTCCATCAAATGGCATTAGCGGTAGTCGCGGCGTCATCTCGGAATGACCTCAAGTGGCGCATGTCCGACGGCGACCAGGTGTGGCATGTGGTGGTCGCCGACGTGGCGTTCTTGAATCGCGTCAGCCGATGCGAGGAACCCGTTGCCAAAGGCGACATCCTCGTGGGAGATGTCCGCATCCGCCAGCACCAAACCGCCGTCGGGCTCCGCACCGAGTACATTTTGGAAAAGGTGCGGGAGCATCGACGAGTGGATGCCTTCGCACAGTTCCAGTTTCCATGTGACGACGCAGGGCACCAGGATCCATCTCCCGACTGAGTTCCCCGCCCGGCGCGGCAGGAATCGCCGCAAGGCGCGTCGAACCCCGTAACCCATCCACAGGCGCCATCGCGGCGCCGTTTTTGTTTGCGCATGGTCAGGAGGGATCGCAATGCGACAACACACAGCATCCATCGTGTCCCGGGCGGCGGTCGTGGCCGGCGCCCTGGGGCTCCTAGCGGGCTGCGGCCTGCCGTTCGGCCATGCGGCCAAATCCTCGGCGCCGCCCTCGTCCGCGGCGCCCGCCACCCCGGCCCAGCGGCCGGGGTACGCGACGGACGGGACGCCCATCACCGTGGCCACACTCCAGGCGCAGTACGGGAAACTCTTCCCCGGCCTCGTCTTCCGGCCCGGGCTGTTCGGCGCGCCGGCCAAACCCCCGTTCTCGCTGGCGGCCTACCCGCCGCAGCACGCCATCACGTGGAAAGGCATCGACCCGAACTCCTTGCCCGCGTGGGAGCGGGATGGGGCGGAGACCGCGGCCAAGTGGCTGATGGCTTGGCAGGGGAACCATGAGTTGACGAGTCTGCAGTACATTGCCCCTATGGCCGCGGCGCCGCCAAACCCTCACGGGGTGCGCACTCTTCAGGAGGCCGCCCTTTATGACATCGCCCAAAACTTTGCGTTTGCGAAGAAGATCGGTGGGGCCTACGAGTACCTGACCTACAGCCAGATCTCGGCGGTCCAGCCGCCGCCGGTGCAGGCATTTGAGAAGGAGTACGCCACACTACTCCCCGCCAACGAGCAGCCGACCCATATGGTGGTCGTGAGGGTGGCGGTGTTCCAGGTCAGCACCGGTGGAGGTGGGTATGGCTATAGCGAGACCGGCCCTGGCACCGTGATCGCGGTGGATCTGCCCAACGCGGGATGGAGGGTGCTGTCCTGGTCGTCGTTTCCAGCTAAGCAGATCCATGTATTCAAGGCCCACTTCCACGAGACGCCGTTGCAGTGAAGGGGGGGATCCTTGGTGATAAAACAGCCAACCGGAAGGCAGAGTCGGCGGCCTCATCTGACGGGGGCCGCCGCGTTGATTGTCGGGGCGGTTTTAGCATCAAGTCAGTTGGTATGGGCTTTTGGTGGAGGGGCTCCTGGCTCATCATCAGGCATTAGTTCCAATACCGAACCTTCTACCTCCCCGCCCCTCGACATCGTGAGTTCCACCAGCGACGGCAACCACCTCATAGGCAGTGGCACTGGCGGGCACTGCCCGCCGGGCTGGACATACAGCCTCGTGACGGACACATGCACGGGCCCGGCCGTTGGCTGGCAGGATCAGGTGCTTGGCCCCTGCGGCGCGAACGGCGAGCGGCTGGTGGGGTGGAACGTGTACGACGCCAATGGCCAGCTGGTCCAGGCCTTCGCGGATCCCCACTGGGAGGCCTGCGCCGCGCCGCCCGCGCCCGGCGGTGGCGCAGGGGGCGGCGGGGGGGCTCCACCTTCGCCGCCGACGGGGGGAACCCCCCCTGGCCAGACGACCTACGGCGCCCAGTTCGTCCAGGTGCTGGTGCCGTGGCAGTACGCCGAGTGCATGGCCAACCCCGCCCAGCCGGCCTTGCGGTCGGAGCCGGGGGCCGGGGCGGCGATCTCGCCCGCCACGCAGTCGGACGTGGGGGACGGCGGGCCGGACCCGCAGTACTGGAGCTACCTGGTGCAGCACGGGCTGGCAGGCCGCCTCCTACCCGGCCCCGGCTGGGCGGCGCAGCGCCAGGAGCAGGAGATCCTGCAGTGGGTCTACCCGCCGAAGGGGCCGCCCTACACCATCGTCGTCCGGCCGCCGTACTGGATCGCCCGGGAGGTGTGGGATCCCACCGACTGCCCGGTGCCGATCCTGCGGCCTATCCCCGGGCAGGGGTAGCAGCACCGGCGGCGGGCATGGGTGCGGTGGTGTGCTCGTATATTTAACCCCCCAGCACCACGGTGCTCCACCGCAGTGCTCGGGGGGTTGACCCAAGGAAAACCCCAGGTATCGTTTGATTCAACTGACACATCGCTCACCCGGCACCGCGCCGCCGGACGACGACGCTGCGCATGATGGCCACATGGAGCGCGCGCAGCGCGGCTTCGCGCCGCCTAGGCGTCCAATGGGGCCAATGGGCGACCATTTTCCGCACGATGGCGGCGACCGACGCCGGGATTTCCACCGGAGGCTCGGGTGATTCCCCAGGCGCATGCACTGGCGATGACGGGTGGTCGTCCTTTCGCAGCAGCCCTAGATCGGCGGCCGCGTCTTCTAGGAACCGCTCGGCCTTCCGCCGCACGGCCGGGGAGCACCGCAGGGGGCCGATCACAGCGGGGATGTCGCTGGGGGCGATGCGGCTCCAGCCGCGGGGCCAGCCGCGGTAGGCCCGCCGCAGGGCCTTGGCGAAGATGGCCGCGCGCCGCGGGGGATGGGCGGCCCATTCCCGCATCACCTCAGTGGGCGACCCATCGGGGCGCAGGAACCCCAAGAACTCCAAGGCCAGGATCATCACCCTGGCATAGCCGGTGGAGACTCCGGCGAGGCATTCGGGCCGCACCGGCTCCAGGCCGCGCTCCGCGATCTGCCGCAGGGCGTTCTGAACCGCCGCGTACCTGGCGTATGGGGGCAGGCGGTTTCGGCGCGTCGACGTGGTGGGCATGGTCTCCCTCCTCGTGGATGTGGCCCCATGGGCGCCCCCGCCGCGCTGCGGGGGCGGGCGGCTGCCCCATCGAGACCAGAACGTCATGATGCACCATAGCATGGGCGGGCTTCCAGATCCACGCCATGACCGCCTTTCTTTTCGTGGGCCTTGCGCCCTGGGCGGCCGCGAGGTAGCATCGCGATGGGCGCGGGGGCGCGACATTCCCTCGTCGTGCCTGGCGGCCCGGCGGGGCGCTCAGGTGTAGAGATGGTCTGGGCCGTGGGGGCGGCCTAGACGGGGCGCGGGGATCACGCGCATGGCATCGACCTCCTCGGCGCCGCGGATCGGACGGGATCCGCGGCGCCCTGCGTTTTGCGGAAAGGGGTAAGGGGCGCCGGCGCGGCCGCCCCCCACACAACGAGCCCTTGGAGC